>JBAWAM010000461.1:0-17376 GCA_049589315.1 Myxococcaceae bacterium | reverse complement strand
CACCGGCCACCGCGGATGCGCTCATCGCCGCGAACGCAGCCGCTGCGGAGAGTCCAGCGCCGATGATCGCACTGGCAAGACGCTCGTCATCAACTTTGCCCGCTGAGAATCCGCCCAGGCCGAGCGCAACCGCCAGAGCGAGCGCCGGCAAGAGGACGAGCGCCGCTCCGGGCCCCATGGCTACGACGCTCATCAACCCGAGGGCTATGGTGGGAATCGCGAATGCGCCGAAGGCGAGCCCTCGGATGGTTCGCCCCGGAGCCCGCTGCGCGAGCGCGGCGATGGCCAGCCCCACGCCTACAGCGGCGAGCTGCGCGGACGCGAACCAACCTCCGAAGGCACGTCCATTCAGGGCTTCACTGAGTGCGGCCGCGGCAATGGTCCCCTTGTCATCGGGATTCAACGGCGAAACCGCATCAGCGCCCGCATGAAGCCCGACCGTCATCGCGATCAGCCCGGCGATCCAGGGGAGGCCCGCCAGCAGGATCGGGATGAATGCCGGAATGCGCGCTCGCTGTCCTGTGAGAAAGAGCAGCACCGAGTTTACCAGTGCCGCGACGACCGCGGAGCCAACGGCCACCCAGATGAGTGGGCCCGCAGCCGCGAATTGCGAGGCGAGATTCTCCCGGTTCGCGAGCAACAGAGGTGCACCGGATCCCAGGAGGAACGCCAGCGGGGTGAGCGCGGCAATCAGTGCAGCGGCCTTGTTGGAAGACGAATGGGTCATGAAGGTCCCGTGCGAGATGCGTTGCCTGCCTATTGGCGTGAACGTACCCAATCCGTCAAACGACGGCACGCAGGTCCCGCGGGCGCTTCCGGGGGTCCACCCGAACGCGAAGTGCGTTTCACCCGATGCGGCGCAACGCTGCCGTTGTCCCGGCGGGACCCAGGTTCGAGCCCGGCTCGGCCTTCGCGGGGATGAAGGTCATGGCCCGCTCGGCCAATGCAGCGATCGTCAGCGACGGGTTCACCCCCGGGTTCGCCGACACCGCGGAGCCATCGATCACGTACAAACCTTCGTAGCCGAAGACCCGATGCCGGTGATCAATCACTCCGGTCTCAGCGGAGTCGCCCATGCAGGCGCCGCCGAGGATGTGCGCGGTCGTGGGGATTCCCAGCAGCGTCTCGGTGATCAACGTCGCGGCGGTACCTTCGATCTTCTCCTCGACGCGGCGGGCGAGGTCGGTGGCCTCCGGAATGTTGGCGGTGGGCGCAGGACCTTCCTGGAGAGACGTGGTCAGCCCCGATGAGAAGCCGGTCATGAGGTTCCGACTGCGCCGAAGCTTCAGGTGCCCCTCCAGCGTGCGCATGTACAGGAGGATCAGGGTCGTCTTCGCCCAGTCGCCCGCGACGTAGAGGCCCAGCGTTCGAAGCGGGTGCTTCACGAATGCGCTCGCCATTCGCGCCAGGCGCTCGAAGAAGGTGCGCCCGTCGACGTGTGGCCCGCCGATCGCCCGCAGGGCTCCGGACCCCGCCGAATATCGGACCGGCTCGAGATGCGAGTGCTCGTCGGTATGGAGGATCGAGCCGATGGCGATCCCCTTCGACAGGTCACGATCACGCCGCCGGCTGGTGACACCGATCAGCGCCTCGGAGTTGGTGCGCACGAAATCGCCGACGCGATCGGACAGGTGAGGCAATCCGTCGGCTCTCTCCTTGAGCTGAAGGAGCAGGTCCACCGTCCCCAGCACACCGCCCGCGAAGATCACGTTCTTCGCAGTCAGTCGGATCTCCTCGCGGCCGAACGGCTCCGGTCCCTTGAGCGCGGTGATCTCGTACCCGCCGTCCTCACCGGCCACCGGCTTCACCCAGGTGACCTCGGTGTCCGGCTGGATCACGCATCCGCGCCGTTCCGCGAACCACAGGTAGTTCTTGTCCAGCGTGTTCTTCGCGTTGAACCGGCAGCCGATCATGCATCCGCCGCAGGCAATGCACCCGGTGCGGTCTGGACCCTCGCCGCCGAAGTACGGATCCTTCACCGTCTCTCCCGGCTTGCCGAAGTAGACCGCCACGGTGGTCGGGCTGAACTTGTCCTTCCGGCCCAGATCCTCGGCGATCGACTCGATGACCTGGTCGGGGAAGGTCCGCAGGGGATTCACCGTCGCCCCCAGCATGCGCCGCGCGGTCTGGTATTGGCCCGCCAGCTCGGATTTCCAGTTCGCCAGGCGGCCCCAGCCCTTCGCGTCGAAGAACGCGTCGGTGGGGATGGGGAGCGTGTTCGCATAAACGAGCGACCCACCCCCGACGCCGACTCCGGAGAGCACCGTCACGTGACGCAGGAACGTCATCTTGAAGAGCCCACGCCAGCCCAGCTTCGGGTTCCACAGCCACCGCTTCAGATCCCAGTTCGTCTTCGGGAAGTCCTCCGGACGGAACCGGGGGCCCTTCTCGAGAACCAGCACGCGGTACCCCTTCTCGCTGAGCCGCAGTGCGCTGACGCTTCCGCCGAAGCCGGAGCCGATGACGACGAAGTCCCAATCGAAGTCGGGCATGCGCGGGACCCTACACGAACGTTGACAAGGGAGGCGCGGACAGGATGGTGTATGGACAAGTATGTTCTCCAGGAAAAAGCCGGCATTGCTTCAGGAGGCGGAGGAGATTCGGCAGCTCATCCGCCGGGTCCATGCGCGCGTCGACCGCGTCCGGGCCGAGCACGACCGGGAGAACGGGCTGACCCGGCTGCAGGGTCAGATCGTCGAGGCGCTCCATCAGACGCCGGGGCTGTCCCTGAAGGAGCTCACGGGCGCATTTCAGCTCTCCCATTCCACCGTGTCCGAAGCGCTGACGGGCCTGGAGAGGATGAAGTTCATCGAGCGACGCCGGGACGAGGCGGACGCGCGCGTCACCCGGCATCACCTCGTGCCGCGGGTCCGGCGGCTGGTGCGGACCCGATTTTCCTCCGTCCTGTGCTCCGATCTGGCGAACAGGCTCTCCCGCGCGAAGGCGACCGAGCGGCAGCAGATCCGGAACACCTTGAAGCGGCTCGCGGACCTGATGGACGAGGAGTTGTAGCCCGTTCAGGAGCGTGGCAGGCGTCGATCTGCCAGCTTCCACGCGAGGCGGGTGGCCATGGCCATCACGCTGACCTGCGGATTTACGCCCAGGCTTGACGGAAGCACGCTCCCGTCCACCACGAACAGGTCCTTCACCTCCCAGGTCTGCCCGTCTGGATCGACCACTGAGCTCCCCGGGTGAACCCCCATGCGGCAGGTGCCGAGTGGATGTTGCGACGCGCACTCGAACCTGCGCGCCGACACCTTCTCCAGATCGAATCGCCGGAACCGATCGGCAGTGAAGGCCCGCTCACCGAGGATGGGCAGGGTGACCTCCCGCGCGCCCGCGGCGAAGAAGTCTTCGGCGATGGTCCGCAGCATCCGGTTGACCTTGTTCCGATCGGTCGCCGACAGGCGATAGCTGACGAACGGCTCGCGACCGATGGCGCGGCGGATGACGCCGTTGCCCTCGTCGTGGATGAGACCGCCGAACATGGCCAGGTAGGGGATGTTGCGGACGTTCCGGGCGTGTTCCTCGCCGACGCCCGGCATCGTGGCGGCGAGCGCGCCTGCCGGCGCGAACACGCTCATCAGGGTGAAGCCCTGGTCTTCGAACGCATCCGAGTAGGCGCTCTGCAGAGCGCCGCGCCACCCCTCGACCCGCTCGTCGAAGCGGGCCATCACCCGGAAAGAAGGATGCAACGTGAGATTTCGGCCGACCTGATCGCTGTCCCGGCCCACTCCGGACTTCTTCAGGAGGAGGGGAGAGTGCCACGCACCCGCTGCGACGACGACCCTGCTCGCACGGACCCGGAGCCGGGCGCCGCGCCGCCGATTCGGGCCGATGAGGATCCTGCCCACCACGCCCACTGCGCGGCCGTCCCTCGTCTCGACCTTGTCGACGAGACAGTCCGAATAGATCCGCGCCCCTGCTGCCAGTGCTCTCGGCAGGTAGGTGATGTCGACGCTCAGCTTCGCCCTGTCCGGGCACCCGAAGTTGCACTTGCCGCACCCGTTGCAACCCTTCGTGTTTCGCCGGGTCGGCTTGAGCGGATGGCCTCGGCGCGCGGCGCCTTCACCGAAGAGGGCGGTGGAGCGCGATCGCATCTCCACCGGAACCTCGCGGATGTGGCAGATGCGCTCGACCTCTTCGAAGATCGGCGCCATCGCCGCGGGCGTGAGACCGGTCAGCCCGTGCTCGCGACTCCACTCGTCGAGCACCCAGTCCGGGGTGCGGAAGCAGACTCCGCCGGTGAGCACGGAGGAGCCACCGACACACCGGCCCAGCATCATGTTGATGGCGGGGCTGTCGCCGAGGGGGAATGTGAAGGTCATTCCCGAGTCGCGCCACAGATGGCGGATGTGTTCGCTCGGCCGGTACCGGCCATACTGCTCTGGCGTGTGGTAGCCCCCCTCTTCGATGACGACCACGTCCTGGCCCGCCTCGGCGAGGTATGCCGCCACGACCGCTCCGGCCGCACCGGAGCCGATGACAACGACGTCCGCGCCGAATTCGAGATCCCCGGGATGGTCCCGGCCCCGGATGATCTCACCGTTCATGGCGTCACCCGGTGGCGGCCCGGGGTGTACCCCGTCTCCAGCGCCGCGTCGGGGTGCTCGTAGTAGACGACGCACAGGATCGCCTTCACGCCGAGCACCACGGACGCGGCGAAGCTGTGCTCCATTTTCCGGAGCGCCCGAACCCGGTCGACGATGGAGAGGCGGTGGAGTGGAACGGGCCGCAGGATCAACAACGGCGCGAGGATCGTCACCGCGAGCAGCCCCAACTTGTAGAACCCGCCCGATCGCCAACCGGCGCACGTCAGGACAATGTCGAGCTCGGCCAGCAGCCAGGAAATGCGCTCGGCGGGCGCGGGCGTCGCGTCGGTGCTGAAGAGCGCCTCGGCGACGGCGTGAGCCCTGCGGAGGGCGCGCACGTGCCGGGGGCGCGCCGGACTGACCGGCCGGACCGGAGCCGTCGGCATCGCCCTGACAATCTGCTGTTCGAGACTCGGTTCCGCCATGGGACGGAATCAAGATGGGCTCGAAACGCGCCGCGCGACAAGTCGGCCGGCGGCCAACCGTCGCGGCCGCGTCGTCTCGGGTTTCAGCGCGAGGCGGCTTCGTCGAGAACCTGTCGGAGCAGGTCCGGACGGTCGGTCATCACCCCGCCCACTCCGAGATCCACGAGCGCTCGCATCTCGGCAGGGTCGTCGATGGTCCAGACATTGACCCAGCGTCCGCAGCGCCGGGCGGCGTCCATGAACAGCTCGTCCACCAGTCGCATCCCGGCGTACTCGAGCGGCATGTCCAGCACGAGGAAGCGCGGATCATCCGGCGGCTCCTGGCCCGTGCGAACCGCCATCACGAACTCGGTGAGCGCGCTCAGCGGGTAGAAGTGCACGGCCTCCGGGAGGAGCCGATGGAGTCGCTCGCCGATCGCGTCGCTACTGCTCCCGATGCAGACGCGGTGAAGGGCGTCCGCGCGCAGGAGTTCCTGCGCGAACTTCTCCTCGATCCCCGGCTGAGGCCGCTTCACCTCGATGTTGAAGCGGAGCTTCGGAAAGGCATCGAGGACCTCGCGCAGGGTGGGGATCTGGATGCCCCTGCCCCGGAACGGGAACGTCTGTTCGCCGTCGGGCGTGAAGCGATGGCCCGCGTCGAGCTTCCGGAGCTCGCCCAGGTCGAACCCCGAGATGTCGCCCGTCCCGTTCGTACAGCGATCGACCTCGTCGTCGTGTGCGACCACCAGGACGCCGTCCCGGGTGAGCTGGACGTCAATCTCCAGCATGTCGGTCCGATGGAGCCGGACCGCCTGCTCGAAGGCGACCATCGTGTTCTCGGGCGCGACGCCGGCGCCCCCGCGATGGGCGATGTGCAGGGTGGGCGAGAGCCCTTCAAAAAACGGGTGGGCGGGAGTCACTATTTCCCCTGGAAGCTGGGCTTGCGCTTCTCGTTGTAGGCCCGGATGCCCTCGGCCGCGTCCTCGCTGGTGAACAGCCGCTGCTGCAACTCCCGCTCGAGCGCCAGCCCCTCCGCGAACGCCATCTCCGTCCCGGACACGACCGCCCGCTTGATGTGACCGACCGCCCGCGAGGCCCGGCCGGGTGGAACGAACTCGCGCGCGTACGCGAGCACCCCGGCCATGAAGTCGTCGCTCTCCACGATCCGGTTCACCAGCCCCAGCGACTGGGCCTCGGTCACCGAGAGGTTCCTCCCCTCGACCATCAGCTCGAGCGCCTTTGCCTTCCCGATCAGGCGCGCCAGGCGCTGCGTCCCGCCGGTTCCGGGGAGCACGCCGAGGTTCACCTCCGGAAGCCCGATCTTGAAGTCGCCCTTCGCCGCGAGCCGGAGGTCCGCCGCCATCGCCACCTCCAGACCACCGCCCACGCAATGGCCATTGATCGCTGCGATGACCAGCTTCGGCGTCTGCTCCAGCCGCATCAGCGTCTCGTTGGCGTGGAGGCAGAAGTAGTACTTGAAGCCGGGATCGACCTCCTGGAGCATCTGGATGTTCGCGCCCGCGCAGAAGAACTTCTTCCCCGCGCCGGTTATCACCAGGACGTGGACGTCATTGTCGAACCGCGCGCGCAGGATGACGTCGTCGAGCTGCCGCATCATCGCGTAGCTGTAGGTGTTCGCCGGGGGATCACTGAGCGTGATGAGGGCGATGCCGTCCCTCGCCTCGTACTCCACCAGTTGCGGCATTCGTCGAGTTCCTTTGTAGATGTGACGGGGCGCGCAATGTAACAGGAGCCCCCACGATGAAACCCTGGGAAACACTGGCCACCGCAGAGGCGCCTGGCGTCGGAACCCTCACCCTGGCGAGGCGAGAGGACGAGTACGTGCTCCGCGTGCGAGGTCTCACCTTGATGTCGAGTCGCCAATACGGCTCGGAGGCGGCAATGGCCGAGGCCGGATGCGCCGCGCTGACGACGAAGCCCGGGGCCCACGTGCTGGTGGGCGGACTCGGGTTCGGATTCACCGTGCGCGCCGCGCTCGACCTGCTCCGGCCGGACGCGAAGGTGACGGTGGCGGAGCTGATGCCGCCGGTCGTCGACTGGAATCGGGGGCTGGTGTCCTCGCTTGCCCGCGCGCCTCTCGAGGATCCCCGGGTGGAGGTGGTGCTCGGCGACGTGCGGCGGGTGATGACCCGATCGGGACGGACGTTCGACGCGATCCTGCTCGACGTGGACAACGGTCCGTCGCCGCTCACGAAGGCCGACAACGTGAGCCTCTACGACGAGATTGGACTGGCGATCGCCTACGGTGCGCTCCGGCCGGGCGGAAAAATGGTGGTGTGGAGCGCGGGAGAGGATTCCCGGTTCACGCTCCGGATGGAGGAGGCGGGGTTCGTCGTCCAGGTGCTGCGGCCCGCCGCGCACGGAACGAAAGGAACCCGGCACACACTGTTCGTGGGGAGCCGGCGCAAGTAGCTCCTGACGAAAAGAAAACTGCCCGCCCCGGCGCGTGGCCGGAGCGGGCATCCCCCCTGGGATTCGAGCTGAGTCGCTACTCGCGCGGCGAGAAGCGGTAGGCGGCAGGCACCGGCGACGGGAAGCCGACGACGAGTCCCTGTCCCTGGATCCGGCTCTGGCTCTGGCAGTTCTCGGTGCAGACGGGCTGGGCAGGCTCGAGCGCCACGGAGTCCTCTCCCATCACCTGGCCCATGCGGCCGCCGCTCTCCACCACCCAGTCGGACCGCCCGCCGCAGTGGTTCACGGTCGAGGTGGTTCCGTTCGCGTTCGGAATGGCGTTCACGCAGTTCGTCGGGACGCGGGTCGCCACCTGCGGGCTGTCACGGCCGACCAGCTTGCTGGAGAAATCGCTGCCGATGTTCACGCGCGGGGTGATGGTGAGGACCGTGGTCGCGTCGTACTGGAACGTCTCACCGTTGCGATTGCGGAAGTTCGGGTTGTCGTAGAAGAACACGTCCGGATGGAGGATGTGGGTGATGGGGGTGGGCCTCCCGTCCTCGCGCTCCGCCTCCATCTGGAAGACGCCGCCCTGGGCGCAGTCCATCGCCTGGATCTTCATGGAGAAGTCCGAGCCTTCGCGCGACATCACCAACCAACTGCCGGGTGCCGTTCGGATGTCCAGCGCGCTCGTCAGTCTCTGGCCGCCGTGATCCGGCGTCTTGGAGGCGTAGACCACCGTCCGGCGACCGTTGGTGAGGTCGAACTCGTTCGGCGCGCCCGTGAAGGTCCAGTTCCGGATCCCGAAGGAGGCGGAGTCGACCTCGAACTCGATGTACTTGCCCTTCACCAGGAAGGAGCTCCCGAGCTCGCTCGCCTTCACCTCGCCGCGGAAATCCCCGCTGATTACCCGACCACCTGGCAGGACGATGCTGTACGCGCCGCCGTTGCAGGCGCCGCCCTTGGGGCCGTCGCCTTCGCCTTCGCTTTCGCCCGAGGTGCGGGCCTCGCCGTCGCCGCTCCGGCCCCTCTTGGCCTGCTCGATGGTGCCGGTTTCGTCGAACTGCTCCACGGAGCCGAGTGATTCGGGACCACACGCGGTGGCGAGGAGGCTGAATGCAAATGCTGCCGAGAGGATGGCTTTCATTGGGTACCCCTAGATGTGTGCTCGTCGCGGGATGCGGCTTGCTGTTGGGTACTGGTCAACAAAGCAATGGGCGTGCCGGACAGTTTTGAGAGGGGAGACCTCTCGAATGACGCGAAAAGTGCCAAGTCGAGTGGGCACTTCGCGATCACACGAGTTTGCAGGTCATCATTTACCCTGCTGCAGCTGCGAGGTGGCGTCGGGCGGCTTCGGTTTCTCGGCGGTCCCGACCTCGCTCAGGATCGACTGGCCGTGGCGGTCCACGAACCGGGTGAAGAGCTGCTGCGCGTATCCGAAGACCACGGCCCACGCGACGATTTGTCCGGATGAATCCAGGGCGGAGAGGCCCGGGATGAAGTCGCCCCGCATCAGGAGCAGACCGAGCACCGCCGTCAGTGCGCCGAGCGGCAGCTTCAGCATGCTCAGGGCCATCGGCACGTCGTACGGGACCTCGTCGGTCCTCATGCGAGGCAGGGATGCCGCGGCGGCGAGCGCTCCTGCCACGAACCCGATCAGCTCGATCAACCAGTAGTCCCAGGGCGAGGCAGTCCGGGAGATCGCCTCGTCGGGATCTCCGCCGGTGAACTCGACGGTTCCGGTGGGGCACACGATGCGGTCCTCGGGGCTGAAGCAGAGGGGCGCCAGATCGGGTTGGAAACTCATGATCACCGCCAGCGCGAGCGCGAGGAGGAAGCCCGTCAATGCGCTGAGGTGCATGAGGTTGCAGAACTTTCGAACGCGAATGTGCTCGCGTTCATCCGAGTTCTGCGCGCCCTGGACCGCGGCGACGACCGACTCCCGCTCCTCCTCCTTCAGCGGCTGCCCTTCCTGGACGCGCCGGAACATCTTCCCGAGGAGGAACCTCCGCGGGTCGGCGGCGGGCAGGTGCTGTTCGGTCAGAGAGAGGTACTCGGGGAGCCTCCCCTGCAGATCGGCGAGAGGCATGTACCTGAGCACCAGGCTCGCCGCGGTGTTGAGGTGCGCGAGCGCAGCGTCCATCGTCGCACCGCGCCTCCGCTTGGGACGTCCTCCCAGGCTGATGACCTCGCGGGCATGATCGAGGGACTTGAGCGCCTCGGTCGCCAGGTACTCCGCGTCCGGCAGCACCGGCTTCCGCTGGAGCATCGCTCGGGCCAGCGCTTCGGTTTCAGCGATGCGCGCCAGCATCCGCTCGCCCCAGGGCCAGGTGGCACCTGACTGCTGATGCTGATGGAGAGCCAGCGTCGACATGGGTCAGTGAGGGAGTTCCTCCGGCGCGGGGTAGATGCGGGCGCCCATGGCGCGGCGGCTGTCGCCGGTGAAGACGATGTCCTCGGGCCGGGTGATGAGTCGGAAGGGCTCGACCTTCTCCTCCGGACGCACCACGCGCAGCCTCATCAGCAGCCATGCCAGCTCGTCCGCGTCGTTGAGGTCGCCGAAGTCCAGCCCGGTCCATTCCTCGACGGCCGCGACGGTGACCTGGTACCGCTTGAGCTGCAGCAGGTCCTTCCCCAGCTTGTCCCTGGACATCTCGGTCTGCTTCATGAAGAAGGCGACGACCGAAAGGTCCTGGCCGTCGGCGGTCGCGTCTCGCAGGGCGATGATCTTCCAGAAGCCGGCGGGCACCTTCGCGTCGCCGAGCGGAATGTCGTCGTCGCGCAGCACCGGGCCGGTGAAGACGCAGAGGCGGTAGGCGAAGTCGGTGGCGCGTTCGAGCACCCAGTCTTCGAGCACCAGCCACTCGTCCTGGTTGAAGTTCGCGTGCTGGGGCGCGGCGTTCGTGAAGTAGAAGGTCGAAGCGTTCGCTTCGCGCGCCACGCGCACCGGCCCCCAGATCGGATCCTGCCGGCGAACCAGGTGGCCTCGATCCCAATCGTTTCCCGCGTAGTAGGAGGGCCCCAGCTGAGCGTTTGGTGGGAGCCGCGCATCGAAGACCCAGGGCAACCCGGTTCGTCCCAGCCGGACCATCCTCGCCGCGTCGATGTTGCAGGCGGTGTAGTGCGCGGTGCGGCGGCGCTCGTTCATCACCAGTGAGTAGTGGACGTAGTCGAGCACCCGGCCTCCCTGGAAGGACTCGCTGCGGGCGCGATCGGTCAGGCCGGGGAGGGGAACCTCGAAGCCGTCGCCGAGGAAGTACGGGTCATAGGGAATGACCAGGGGCGGCGTCACGCTCGCGAGCATGATCGTCTCGAGCTCGGCCATGCGCATCGGAGTGGGCGCGCCCGGCCGGATGGAGACCGCCTCGGGGGCGGGCAGTCCGGTGCCAATGCCCACCGCCTCGAAGGCCCGGGCGATGGCCTGCAGCTTCTCCTCGAGCGCCGGATCGCGCCGGAAGAGGCTGCGCGCGGCGAGCCCCACCCCCCGGCGGCTGTCGCTGAACGTCGACGTGCGCGAGAGGTACTGGCTCAGCGCGATGTAGAAGAGGGCTGCCACCGACTTCGGGTCGAACAGGTATCCGCCGTCGGAGCCGCGCGAGGTCAGCAGATTGTAGGCAGCCTTGTTGTGGATCCCGCTGTTGATGTGGACACCGCCCCAGTCGTTCCACTGATCCACCGGGAGCTCGCGGTAGTCCCGCATGTGCTCGGGCTGGTCGTACAGCGATGGGGAGCGCAGGTCGCGGATGGGGATGCCCGTCTCGTCGAGCTCCTCTCCCATCTGCCAGTTCCAGTTGTCGAGCCCGGGCTTGTCGAGGTTGGAGACGATGACGCCGAAGATGTCGGAGTACGACTCGTTCATCGCGCCGCTCATCGCCGCGTACTCGAGCCGGGCGGTGTGGTCGGTCAAGCCGTGAAGGATCTCGTGCGCGACCACGTCGAGCGCCGCGGCGTAGGACACCAGCCGTGAGCCGACGCGCCGCTGACCGTAGACCATCTGCGTCCCGATCCATGCGGCGTTGCGCCACTCCTTTCCCCCGCCCTCTCCGCGGTAGCAGCAGTTGATGGACGAGATGAAGGGGCCGCCCCGGTTGTCCAGGCCTTCGCGCTTGAGCACCGTCTTGAGGAACCGAGCGACCTCTACCGCGTTGGCGTGGGCGCTGACACCCGCGGAGGCCCACGGCTCGGGCGGCAGGGAGACAGAGTCGCCCGGCAGGGCGCGCTCGTCGCGCGCGAGATCCCGGAACCGGAAGTCGTACGTCGCGACGTTGTTCTCCTCGTCGGTCATCACCTTGATCCCGCCATCCGGTCGGAAGGGCAGTTGGCGGGTGACGCCCAGCTCGTCGACGGCGGGCTCCGCGTGGGCCTCGCGGGACGCGCGCAACTCGTGCGACGCGGGCGACTCGTGCGAGGAGACCAGCTCCGCGCTCTGCGTTCTTGGGAGCCGGGCGATCAGCTCGCCGGAGAGCGCGTCGACCACGTAGTCGAAGACGGCCGGCGCCCTACCGCCGTCGGCCGAGAGTTGCAGCACGTTTTCCGCGATGTACGCGAGGTGCCACCGCTGCTTGCCTGGATCGAAGTAGTAGTGCAGGCGAGGTGTGATCTCCGGCACCGTGCCCGTGTACCCGGCCGCGCGGGAGACGACCTCGAGCGCCTGGGCGGGGGACACCGTCGCTACCGGCGAGACATTGCTGGGCTCTCCGAGCGCAGAGTTGATCGATATCAGCGCGTTGTCGTCGTCGAGCTCCACCGTCACCAGGGAGCCGTAGACCGGGATGCGCCGGGAGAGCTGGCGGAACTTCACCGTCGTCGTCCCCTTCAGGGGGAGCGCCTCGGTGCCGAGCGTGCGGAACTCGCTCGGTTGGCCGTCGATCTCCATCGAGGTGAAGGAGGGGAGTCGATCGCTGGCGAACGCCTCGGCGAGATAGCGCCGGGCGGCCGTCTCCGCGTCGAGCATGGCAACGGCCGGCTTCCCGGGTGGCGGCTCCACCTGGACTCCGACGATCGGACGGAGGGCCTCCGCGATCTCTGGTCGTTCATGTCGATGAAAGGAAAAGGGCCTGAGCCCGTTCGTCTGCATGGTGTGCCTCCCGCCCGTCCGCGCCCATCACGGAATCCGGGAGAAGCTGGGCCGCTGCACGACGTGGAGTGAAGTGGCGGCCGACGCGCAGTGTGTCCTGCCGCGTGGCTGGCGGCCGCGAGGAGAGGGCCTCGCCCGACCGCCCGTTTCGGGAAGCGTTTCGCCCCTGCGCGAATTAGAGGACTCAGACCTATGACTGACACGACCAGGCCAGAGCCCACGAAGGATGAAGCGGCCGGACCGAATCGACCGCAGTCCGACCGTCCATCCGACCGCCCCTGGCGTACCGAAGGCCTTCCCCCCGGGAAGTCAGGGGCGCCTTCCCAGCCGCCGAAGCGGAACTGGTGGACCTTCGCCGTACGCGGGCTCATCCTCTACGCGATCTTCTTCGGCGTGCTGACCGTGCACGACCGGCTGAACGGGCCGGCGCCGATCTCGTACACCGAGTTCGACCAGCAGGTGGAGGCGGGGAACGTCGCGGAGATCTTCGCGCGTGGGCACAGCCTCCAGGGCGAGCTCCGCGAAGAGCGGCCGCTGGCCGAACCGACCGGCTCCCCCTGGGAGGGGAAGACGTACAAGCGCTTCACCACGGAGCGTCCCGTCTTCGCCCAGGATGATCTGATGGCCAGCCTGGCAAAGGGTGGAACGACAGTCAGGGCCACCCCGTTCATCCAGGAGCGGGGCATGTGGATGAACCTGCTGCTCTCGTTCGGGCCGCTGATCCTGCTCGTGGTGTTCTACCGCTGGATGTTCAAGCGCCAGCAGGCAGGGATGGGCGGTCTGATGGGCGGTGGCAAGAAGAGCAAGCCCGTCGACCCCGAGAAGGTCCGGGTCACGTTCGAGGACGTGGCAGGCATCGACGAGGTGGAGAACGAGATCGCGGAGATCGTCGACTATCTCCGCGATCCCAGGAAGTACGCCGCCATCGGCGCGCGTGCACCGAAGGGCGTGCTCCTCGCCGGTGGGCCGGGTACGGGGAAGACCCTGCTCGCGCGGGCGACTGCAGGGGAAGCGAAGGTGCCGTTCTTCTCCGCCAGCGCATCGGAGTTCATCGAGATGATCGTCGGCGTGGGCGCGAGCCGCGTCCGCGAGCTGTTCGAGGCTGCGCGCCAGGTGGCGCCCGCGATCATCTTCATCGACGAGATCGACACCATCGGGCGTGCGCGCGGTGGGGCCCGGGCGATGGGCGGTCACGACGAGCGCGAGCAGACGCTCAACCAGATCCTCACCGAGATGGACGGTTTCTCCGGCTCCGAGGGGGTGATCGTGCTCGCTGCGACGAACCGCCCGGACGTGCTGGATTCCGCGCTGCTGCGTCCGGGGCGCTTCGACCGGACGATCACCGTGCACGCGCCGGATCAGGTCGGCCGCCGGGAGATCCTGAAGGTCCATGCGCGCAAGATCTCCATGGCGCCGGAAGTGGATCTCGATCAGATCGCCCGCTCCACGCCGGGCATGACCGGCGCCGAGCTGGCCAACCTGATCAACGAGGGCGCGCTCCTGGCAGTACGGCGAGGCCACCCGCAGGTGGGCACGCAGGACCTGACCGACGCGCTGGAGAAGGTCCAGCTCGGCGCTGCCCGCAACCTGGTCATGCCTCCCGAGGAGCGCCGCCGGACGGCGTACCACGAGGCCGGGCACGCGCTGCTCGGGATGCTGCAGCCGGGGGCCGACCCGGTTCGCAAGGTCTCCATCATTCCGCGCGGACGCGCGCTGGGCGTGACCCTGTCGACGCCGGAGCAGGATCGCTATGGCTACGACGCCTCGTACCTGAAGGGCCGGATGGTCGGCGCGCTCGGAGGGATGGCCGCGGAGAGCATCGTCTTCGGCGTTGTCACCACCGGTGCGGAGAGCGACCTGCAGCACTGCACCGCGATCGCGCGTTCGATGGTCGGACGCTGGGGCATGTCCCAGCGCATCGGGCCCGTCTCCGTGCTGCCGACGGAGGGCGATCCCCGCATGTTCGGGATCTCCGAGGGCACCCTGGAGGCGGTGGACGAAGAGGTCCGCAAGCTCGTCGACGAGTGCTACCAGCAGGCCACGCACCTGCTTCGGGACAATCGGGAGCGGCTCGATGGGATCGTGGCAGAGCTCCTCGAGCACGAGACCCTGGACGAGGCCGCCGTTTACCAGGCCGCGGGCCTGACGCACCGGGCGACGAAGATTCCGGCCTGATCTGGCGCGCTGACGGGCGCGCTCATCCGTTCAGCGTTCGATGGTGACGGCGATGCCCTGGCCCACGCCGATGCACATGGTGGCCAGACCCCGGCGGCCGTCCCTGCGCTTCAGCTCGTGGACGAGGGTGGTGAGAATCCGCGCGCCGCTCGCGCCGAGAGGATGTCCCAGCGCGATCGCGCCGCCATTCACGTTCACCCGCGACGGGTCGAGCCCGAGGTCGCGCATGCACGCGAGCGACTG
This sequence comes from Myxococcaceae bacterium, assembly GCA_049589315.1. GTDB lineage: Bacteria > Myxococcota > Myxococcia > Myxococcales > Myxococcaceae > JBAWAM01. The sequence goes on along the minus strand of JBAWAM010000461.1, from coordinate 2,473 downwards.
GGAGGCGAAGGCCTCGTTGAGCTCGGCGAGATCCACTTCACCGGCGCTCCAGCCTGTGGCCTTCAGCGCCTTCTGGGAGGCCGGGACCGGGCCGATTCCCATATGGCGAGGGTCTACTCCGGCGGTGCCGCTGGACACGAAGCGCGCCATTGCGGTCTTCCCGAACGCCTTCATCGCGCGCTCGCTCATCAAGAGGACCGCCGAGGCACCGTCGTTCAGGGTCGAGGAGTTGCCGGCGGTGACCGACCCGCCGCTCCTGAAGGCGGCACGCAGCGTGGCGAGCTTCTCGACGCTGGTATCGGCGCGGGGCCCCTCGTCCTCCTTCACCACCAGGGCAGGGCCCTTGCGCTGCGGGATCTCTACCGGGACCAGTTCGTCGGCGAAGCGACCCTCCTTCTGCGCGGCGAGCGCCTTGCGATGCGAACCGAGGGCGAACTCGTCCTGGTCGGCACGGGAGATGCCCCACTTCTCCGCGACGTTCTCAGCCGTCTCGCCCATCTGCTCCAGCGGGAACATCTCGGCCATCTTCGGATTCGGGAACCGCCACCCGAGCGAGGTATCGAAGAGCTCCCACTTTCCGGTGGGGAAGCCGTCCGGCGGTTTGGGCATGGACCATGGCGCGCGTGTCATCGACTCCACGCCGCCGGCCACCACGACGTCGGCCTCGCCCAGGCGGATCATCCGGGCACCCTGGACCACCGCCTCGAGTCCGCTGCCACACAGCCGGTTCACCGTCACCGCCGGGACCGACTGCGGATAGCCCGCGAGGAGCACTGCCATCCGCGCCACGTTCCGGTTGTCTTCGCCGGCCTGATTGGCGCATCCCATGAAGACCTCGTCGACCCGGACAGGGTCGAGGCCATTCCGGGTGACCAGCGCCTTCAACACGATGGCTGCGAGATCGTCCGGGCGGACGTCTTTGAGCGCCCCCTTGTGCCTGCCGATGGGGGTGCGGAGCGCATCGATGATGAAGGCGTCGGACATGTAGATCTCCTTATGGAACGAGCACGACGTTTCCGAACTGCTGTCGATTCTCCAGCAGCCCGTGTGCCTCTCTCGCCTGCTCCAGCGGAAGCGTGCGATCGAGGACCGGCTTCAGGCGTCCCTCCTCTACGAGCTTCAGGATGCGGACGAGGTCACCCTTGCTGCCCATCGTAGAGCCGAGCAGCGAGATGCGCTTGTAGAAGAGCACGCGGAGGTCGATGCCCACGTCGTGACCGGTGGTCGCCCCGCAGGTCACCAGCCGCCCTCCGTAGGGCAGGCAGGCCACGCTCTTCTCCCACGTCGCCGCACCGATGTGCTCGAACACCACATCGACCAGCTTGCGGTTCGTGATCCGCTTCACCTCTTCGAGGAAGTCGGTCTCCGTGTAGTTGATGAGGTGGTCTGCGCCGAGCTCCTTCGCCTTCGAGAGCTTCTCCTTCGTCGACGCGGTGGCGATGACCTTCGCGCCCAGCAACTTCGCGATCTGCACGGCGGCGCTGCCCACGCCCGAGCCGGCCGCATGCACCAGGACCGTCTCGCCTGGCTTCAGCTCGGCCCTGCGCACCAGCATGGTCCACGCCGTCAGGAAGGTGAGGGGGAGGCACGCGGCCTCGGCGAAACTCAGGTCCCGAGGCTTCGGCAGGACGTTCTGCCGGGGGACGGAGACATATTGCGCGTATCCACCCCGGACGTGCTCGCCGATGACCCGGTACTGCCGGCAGAGGTTGTCCTCCCCGAGGAGGCACCGCTCGCAATGGCCACAGGAGAGGCCGGGGTTGACCACCACCTCGGTGCCGACCGCCAGGTCGGAGATCTCCGGACCCACGCGCTCGACCCGGCCTGCGATGTCGCTGCCGAGGACGTGGGGCACCTCCAGTTTGAGACCCGGCCAACCCTTGCGAATCCACACGTCGAGGTGGTTGAGAGCCACGGCCTTGACCGCAACCAGCACGTCCCGGGCGCCGACCTTCGGTTCGGGGATCTCGGCGACCTCGAGCACCGTCGCGTCGCCATGACCGCGCATCACCACGGCCTTCATTGCGGCCTCCTTCTCACTGGGATCGGATGAGAACGACTCGTTCTACGGGAGCGGGTTCTAGCGCAATTGACGGGCGACGGAAGGCTCCGGTGACCTCGAGCGCACGCTGGCGGGTCGTGGCGCAGTACCCCCGCTACGGGTACCGTCGTATTCGCATCTTCCTGGGCCGCTCCGGGCACCAGATGAGCACGGACCGAGCGCACCGGCTTTGGCGCGCTGAGGGCCTTCAAGTCCCTGGAAGACGACCCAGAAGGCGCGTCTCCACGAGCAGGCCGCATCCTCTGCCAGCGAATGGCCCAAACCAGGTCTGGGCGTACGACTTCGTGTTCGACGCCTGCGCGAACGGTCAGCAGCTCAAATGCTTCACCGTCATCGACGAGTGGACCCGCGAGTGCCTGGCGCTCGATGTCGCCGGCAGCATCCGGTCGGGTTGCGTCATCAAGGTGTTCT
>JBAWAM010000460.1:0-7488 GCA_049589315.1 Myxococcaceae bacterium | reverse complement strand
CGCGGACCTCCTCGAACCTGAGCCCGGGCGGTATGCGCCAATGGTCGAAAGCGTCCTCATCCCGAGCCGCAACCCTCGCCTGCTGCTGAACGTACCCCTCGTACTTGATCTCGACCTCGACCTCCTCCACGACGTCGGCTGGAAGATCGGCCGGGCGCTCCGGATCGCGTTCCGCCAACGATGCCCACGTTTCGCTCGGGCGCCGCAGCCAGGCGGCGAGCGGTCCCTTCTTGAGGCGGGCCACCTGGGCGGCGATTGCCCTCCCCCGCTCTTCGGTCTCGAGGAACTCCTCGTTCGTGACCAGGCCCACTCTGTGCCCGTGCCGCCGAAGCCGAAGATCCGCGTTGCCCTCGCGCAGCACCAGCCGGTGTTCCGACCTCGACGTCAGCATCCGGAACGGCTCGTCCACGCCTCGGGTCACCAGGTCGTCAATCAGCACCGCCCCGTGCGCCTCGTTCCGCCCCAGGATGAGCGCTTCCTCTCCTCTCACGCTCAGCCCGGCATTGATCCCGGCGATCAACCCCTGGAAGGCCGCCTCTTCGTACCCGGAGGTCCCGTTGAGCTGCCCCGCCAGGAAGAGCCCGCGCGTGCTCTTCGATTCCAGGGTCGGCCGAAGCTGGGTCGGCGGCGCGTAGTCGTACTCGACCGCGTAGCCGTAGCGGACGATCCGGACCTCTTCCAGCCCCGGGATCGTCCTGAGGAACGCCTCCTGCGAATCCGCCGGGAGACTCGTGGAGAGCCCCGCCGGGTACACCAACTCAGAGTCGAGCCCCTCCGGCTCGAGGAACACCTGATGCCGGTCGCGATCCGCGAAGCGGACGACCTTGTCCTCCAGCGACGGGCAGTACCGCGGGCCGCGTCCGACGATCTCTCCCTTGTAGAGCGGCGACCGCGTGAGGTTCGCGCGGATGACCTCGTGCGTCTTCGGTCCGGTCCAGGTGATGAAACAGTTAAGCTGCGGAATCTCTGGAAACCGCGACGATTCCCGACGAATCGAACGAGCGGTGTGGAGCGAGAGCGGACGTGGGTTCGGGTCACCCGCCTGCTTCTCACAGCGCGTCCAGTCGATGCTCGACGCGAGCAACCTCGCCGGGGTCCCCGTCTTGAAGCGGCCCAGCTCGATCCCGGCGGCCCGAAGGCTGTGCGAGAGACCCGTCGCTGCGGCGTCGCCCAACCGACCACCGACCTGCTTCCGTTCGCCCACGTGCATGAGCGCCTGAAGGAAGGTGCCGGTGGTGAGCACCACTCTCCTCCCCTGCCGCTCGCCGCCCGACGCCAGCCGGACCCCGCGGATCTCGCCGTCCTCGAGGAGCAGCTCGCTCACCTCGTCCTCGGCGATCTCCAATCCCACCTGAGACGCCACGACCTGCTGCATCCGATCCGCGTACTTCGCGCGATCGCACAGCACCCGCGAGGCCCGAACCGCCGGACCCTTCGACGCGTTGAGCACCTTGAAGTGCGTGCCGCAGGCGTCCGCGACCCGGGCCATCTCGCCGCCGAGCGCGTCGATCTCCCGGACCAGATGGCCCTTCGCCGTTCCGCCAATCGCCGGGTTGCAGCTCATCAAGGCGATCCGGTCCTTCTTGAGCGTCACCCCGAGCGTCGACAACCCCATCCGCGCGCACGCCAGCGCCGCCTCCACGCCGGCGTGCCCGAGCCCCACCACGATCACGTCATAGACGGTCGCCATGATCCGGCGTCATGCCACGACCCGGACCCGGAGGTGTGCGCGATTCGCCGCAGACGCCTGGCCGCCCGCGCGGCGCCGCCCGCCAGAACCCCTACCGACGCAGCCGCGTCCTCCCGTTCCCCGCGTCCTCAAAGAGCTCCGGCTGGATCACCTTCCCGGTCTCGTTCCCGGCGAAGGTGCCGTCGCCGAACATGTGCATGTAATCCGCCACGTCCGCGAACGACACGGTGACCGACGATCCCGACTTCACGGTCTGGACGTACTGCGGCGTGCTCTCGAGGCGGCCGCTCAGGCTGTCACCGTTCCACGAGTGGACCTCGATCCACATCCACTCGTTCCCACGCTCGTGGGGGAAGCGCGCCTTGACCAGCAGGTACTCGCCCTGGGAGAGCCCCTTCTGGAACGCCGGCTCGAGCGCCTCGAGCTGCCCCAGCGCCCGCTTCACCGCGGCGAGGTACTTCTCGTCGTGATCCGCATTCACGACCTCGTCCTCCCAGCCGAGGAACTGGCCCATCGCCAAATCGAGACACTCGCCCCGCGACGTGCACGACAACTGCGGGAACACAATCTCCTGCACGCCCTCCCGGACGTCGGCGTTCCCCTCAGGCGCGACCAGCTGAACCACCACCTGGCCCGTCGCGTTGGTAAACGAAGATTCGGTCAGGAGCTCACGCATCGCCGGCTGCTGGATCTCCGCAACGCGGACCCGCATCCTCCCCGACGCATCCGGGCGCGCACCCTCCACCAGGCGCTGCACCACGGCATTCAGCAGATGACCAGCGGCCCTCACGTCGCTCTGGGACACGCCAGTCATGACGAGATCCGAGAGACCGAACCTCTCCAGGCCGCCGGTGTCGAGCATCACCAGACCGTCCTCCGTCGGCACCAGGTGCACATTGAAGTGCGCCGGCGCGAAGATCCGATCTTCCGGCCACCCCGCGACCAGCCGGCGTGAACTCCAGCCCTCCGCGGTGAACGCGTCCATCGCGGACAGGTCGAACACGAACATCCGGTGCTTCTCAGCGAGCGCCTGAACCGCCTCGTAGCTCGCCCGAAGAGAACTGGAGCTCCAGGCGAACTCGAAGTGGACGAGGACCGCGTGCTCAGCCCTCGTGAACTGCTCGCGTTCGGCTTCCGTCAGCTTCGCCGTGACGTACGGCAGGAACTCGCCCTCCAATCCGGGAAGGCCGGCGAGCGGGATGATCTCCCGTTGGCCGACGACCCCCGACTGCGCGAGCGACGCGAGCGCCTTGCCCAGCTCATCTTCTGTGGGCAGCTCCGCGGTCGGGACCAGGAGGACGTCCAGCGCCGCATCCGCCTGGGAAGCGAGAGCGGGGGAGGCCGGCGAAGACGCTTGCGGTGGCCGAGTGTGAGCGCACGACTGCGCCAGCGTCAGCGTCACGATCGAAACGGCCACGGAGAGAACGCGCACGGAAGAACGAGCCATCGCGCGCTCGTATCAGAAGATCACTTGCCGATGCAGAAGCGCCGGAAGATCGCGTCGAGCAATGCGTCGGACACCGACTCACCGGTGATCTCCCCCAGGGCCTCCAGCGCGAGCCCCAGCTCTCCCGACACGACCTCGAGGGTGCTCGCCTGAGAAGCCTCCGCTGCGCGCTCCAGCGCCTCGACCGCCCGGCGCAGCGCGTCCGCATGCCGCTCCGAAACCAGCGCGACCGCGCCCGGCGTCGACCCCGACCACAGCCGCGCGTGGATGCGTTCACGCAGAAGCACGACACCGTCGCCGCGGATGGCGCTGACCCGCAACGCACCTTCGAGCTCCAGCCCGCTCGCCACGTCCGACTTCCCGACGACGATGAGGAGCGGAACGTCCCCGGCCTCCGCGCGCCACGGGGGCAGCGCATCCAGCGGCGCATCGGAAGGAAACACCAGCACCGCGAGATCCGCACCGCGCAGCGCCTCGCGCGCGCGCTCGATGCCCAGCGCTTCGACCCGACCCGGAGATGCCCGCAGCCCCGCGGTGTCCACGAGCGTCACCGCGAGCCCGCCCAGCTCAAGCCGCGCCTCCAGCACATCGCGGGTCGTGCCCGGCTCGTCGTCGACCAGCGCGCGCTCCTCGCCGAGCAGACGATTGAAGAGCGTGGACTTGCCCGCGTTCACCGGCCCGAACAGCACCACCCGCGCGCCGCGACGAACGATACGTCCTCGGCCCGCTTCAGCGAGCAGCTCGCTGGCAGAGGAGAGCAGGGGAGCCAGCCGAACCGCGAGGTCCCCCTCGGCGCCCTCGGCTTCATCAGGGAAGTTCAGGACCCCTTCGAGATCCGTGTGGACCTCGAGCAGCGGCGCGCGCAGCCCGCGGACCTTCGCCGAGAGCGCGCCCTGGAGCTGGGCCGCCGCCGCGCGCACCGCAGCCTCCGACTCCGCCGAGACCAGATCCGCGACCGCCTCCGCGCGCGCCAGATCGATGCGGCCGTTGAGGAACGCCCTTCGCGTGAACTCTCCCGGTTCAGCGAGCCGCGCGCGACCGTCAGCGAGCACGATCCCCTGCAGCAGCGCGAGAAGCCGAGGGCTGCCGTGCGTCTGCAGCTCCACCACGTCCTCGCCGGTGAAGGAGGAGGGCGCCTGGAAGAACAGGAACAGCCCCTGGTCCAGGACCTGCCCGTCCGCATCGACGAACGAGGTGAAGTACGCACGTCGCGGCTCGAGCACCTCCGGAAGATCTCTCGCGAGCGGACGGGAGAGTTCGAGCGCGAGCGCCCCCGAGATCCTGAGGATGCCGACTCCACCCGGAGCGGGCGCCGTCGCCGGTGCAACGATGGTGGACGAGGAGCTCACGCGCGCTCGATTAACACGAACCCTCGCGTCGCCCCGCAGACGAACTCAGGCCGCCCGGCGGCCGAGCACCAGCTCGGCGGAATCCACGCCGAGGTCACGGGTCGCGAAAGCCCGCACCTCGAAGCGAAGCGCAGCGTCCTGTGCGGTGAGCTGCCGACCAAGCTGGCGGGCGATGTCACGCGCGCTCATCCCGTAGAACACGACCAGGTCCGCCGAGGCGAAGCCGACCTGGAGCTCGATCGAAGCACGTCGAAAGTTACGGTCGAGCGACTTCTCGATGCAGAGCGTGCCGCGATGCGCATCCGGATCGACGCGCGACCGCAGCGCAATGCGCGCATCCGACGCGAGCGCCACGATGCCGAAACCAGCCGAGCCGAGCGACCGAAGGGTAGGGGAGGAGGTAACGGTGCGGACAGTTGAATCGAGCGAAGAAGAGAGAGTCAGCGCAGCCATGTCGAAGGCATTGTCGCGGCGGGCGCGCTCAAGATTTCCGCGCTGAGATGAAAAGCGCCATTACAACCCGCGATACCCGACTGCTGACTGCGAACTGCCAACTGCCGACCGGCCCGCAACCAGCACCCACGCTGCAGAAAAACACTACCCCGGCGCCGGATTGTGCCCCCGCGCCGCCTTCTCCACCGCGTCCCGATTCTGCTCGATGTACCGCTCGACGTCCTCGTCGGTGACCTCCAGGTCGCGCAGCACGCCCGGGTAGATCGCCTTGAAGGCGGGAGCCCCTTCGTCACCGCGAAGCCGGAAGCTCATCTTCAGCACGGCCGCGCCCCACAGCTTGTCCTTGAGGCCCTTCGGCTTGCCCATTCAGTCCTCCAGCTCGTCCTCTTCATCATAGTCGGGGAGAGCAGACTTCTTCGGCATCGGCTTCGGGTTCGCCGGCACGAACACCACCCGACGATGCCGGCCTTCGCCTTCCGTCTTCACCGTTACACCCGCCACGCCCTCGGCCCCCCGCGCGAGGTTCACCCGCTCGGCCGCCGTCATCGCCAAGACACCGTAGATACGACCGTAGTGCGTGGACTTCTCCGCGAGAAGCTTCCCGATCCGCTGAAGCTCCGCGTCGTCGGCGACCTCGTGCTTCGACTCATCCTCTGTCGACGCGGCCGCTCGTTTCGGGGCCGCCTCGGCGGGCGCCTTCTCGCGCTTCTGCCTCTTCTCTGCGCGCCCTTCTCCGCGAGCGACGGTCCCGGCGGGCGCCTGTGCTGCAGGTCCCTTCGCCTGCTCGGGCTGCTTCGCGGCCGGCTCCTTCGGCGCAGGCTTCTGCTTCTGGCCGGGGATCTTCGGCTCCGGATGCGCCCCGATGCCGATGTTGATCCACCGCTTCTCCGCGCCGCGGTTGACGATCTTGTTCGCGATGAACTGCATCGAGTCGACGATCTGCGACCGCTTCCCCGCGACGATCCCCGGCACCTCTTCCTCGAGGTGAAGCGCCACTGAGATGCTCGCGGGGATGGCCGGACGATCGCCCTCTGGCTCCTTCGCGGCGACCTCCTTCACGTCGATGCGCGCGCGAATCCCCATCAGCCCGAGGATCTCGCCGAGGACCTCCTCGGCCATCGCGCGCTTGTCATCACTTGAAGCCGGCGTCTGCGCTTCCACGTCGCTCATCGCTTCCTCTCCCGTCGCGCGACCGCAGATCTCACTTCTTCGCGGGCGCCGCCACGCCCTTCCGCTCCATCCACTTGCGCAGGCCGTACTGCTGGCCAATGGAGAGGACGTTGTTGGTGAAGATGTAGAGGGTGAGGCCGGCGGGGTAGGCCAGCATCAGACCCGTGAAGAAGATCGGCATGAACCAGGTCATGATCCGCTGCTGCGCCTTGTCCATCATCGAAGGCTGCAGCCGCTGGGTCAGGATCATCGTCACGCCCAGCAGCACCGGCAGGATGTACGTCGCATCCTTGAAGGTCAGGTCCGTCCACACCGGGCCGAAGAAGGGCTCGCGGTAGATTTCGTAGCTGGCGCGCAGCGTGGTGAAGAGCGCAATCCACACAGGCATCTGCAGCAGGAGCGGGAAGCAGCCGCCCAGGGGGTTCACCTTCGCCTCCTGGTAGAGCTTCATCATCTCCTGGTTCAGCTTCTGCGGGTCTTCGGGGTACTTCTTCCGCAGCTCCTCCACGCGCGGCTGCAGCTTCTTCATGTTCTCCGCCGCGACCATCGACTTCACGGTGAGCGGGAGCAGCGCGACCTTCACCACGACCGTGAGGAACACGATCGCCAGACCCCAGTTCCCGAACACGCCGTAGAAGAACTTGAGGATCCACAGGAGGACGACGCAGATGACCTCCCAGATCCCGAAGTCGACGGTCTTGGAGAGCTGCGCGCTGCCCGGGACCACCGAGATCCCCAGCGCCTGGCCGAGCGCCGGCGTCGGCTCCTGGCTCAGGTAGTCCATGTCCTTGGGGCCGATGTACGCGCCGAACTTCTGCACGATCGTCTCGCCGGCCTGGGCGGTGATGGGGAAGTAGCCCACCGCGCCGCGCCCGGTCGGGGTGGCGATCAGCTCACAGCGCCCGTTCCGCATGTCGTCGGGGATGAACACGCTGCCGAGGAAGTACTGCTGGTCCACGCCGAAGAAGCGGACCGGTCCGGTCATGTCCTCCGCGTCCGGCGCGTCCTGACCGGGGGTGCGGTGGCGGATTTTCTCCTGCACGAAGCAGGTCGCCTTGCTCTCGTTGCCCACGCCACCGAAGAAGGACGCCTTCTCCTCCTTCGTCGGATCCACCCCGCGGTGGTAGTGCACCGCGAGCTCGCCCTGCTGCGCCTGACCGGAGGTGTTGGTCAGCGAGACGGTCATCGCCACCTCGAAGCCGCGCGACGCCGGCGTTCCGGCCTGCTCCGACTGCGGCCACTCCAGCACCTTGCGCGCCCGCCACGGCCCCTGATGGTACGAGAACACCATCCGGTTCGGGCCGGACTCCTCGAGCTTCCACACTCCATTCGGATCGAGCGGCGCTGCGCCCACCACGCCGACCGCCAGCGCCGGCGGC
>JBAWAM010000459.1:0-2555 GCA_049589315.1 Myxococcaceae bacterium | reverse complement strand
GACGAGCACGAGTGCCGGCCCAGTGCTTCGGCGCGAGCTCGATGTACCGGTCCTTGGGCCAGTGCGGCAGTACACGGATGAGGTCGCTCAGGTAGGACTCGGGATCGAGCCCGTGCAGCCGGGCCGTTGCAATGAGCGTAAACAGGTGTCCGGCGCTCTGGGCGTGGTCGTCGCTTCCGACGAACAGCCAGGCCTTCCTTCCGACAGCAATCTTCCTCAGCTCTCGCTCAGAGCGGTTGTTGTCGAGGACCAACCGGCCGTCATCGAAGAATCGCTGGAGCGCGTCAGCGTGGCGAACGACGTAGCCGAGCGCCTTTCGGAGCAGGCCGCGCTCGTTCTGGACCTTCTCATGCTCCACGGTGGCCCAGGCGAAGAACGCGTCGACGTGAGGACGCAGGTGCGCGTCACGCAGTCGCTTCCGGTCTTCGGGTGTCCGGTCGGTCCACGCCTGCTCCAGCTCGAAGATGCGCCCGATGCGGGCGAGGCCTTCGCGCGCGATGACGCTCTTCGCGACAGTCGCCTCCCAGAGGCCTCTGCGCGCGTGGACCCAGCATGCAACCTCGTGCCGAACTTCCGCTTCGCCGTCGGGCGGCTCCTCCTCGGGTTCGCGGAAGAGCGCGTCGTAGACGCTCTTCGCATCCGCCTGGATGTAGCCACTGAAGCCCTTGAACATCTCGCCGACGGCAGCGCTCGTCTCCCGAGGCGTGTACTCGAAGAAGACCGCGTCCCTGTCTGCAATCTGAACGAAGTAGTGCCCGCGATGGCACGCCTGCCGGCCCGGGCTCTCCTCCGTCCGCACGGGCTGGACCGCGATTCCGGTTGCATCCGTGGCGATGCAGAACGCCGTCCGCAACGCCTCATCGCGCATCGCAGCAACCACACTCGCACCGAAGGTCGCGCCTGCGTCCTCCATCCACCGAGACATGGTTCCGCGGTCGAGCGGGACGCCGTCTCTCGAGAATCGCTGCTCGATGCGGAAGAGCGGCAGCCCGTCGCAGTACTTCTCCACGATGATGTGCGCCAGCAACGACGGGGCAGCCAGACAACGCCAGAACAACTCCTTCGGCGTCATCGCCGTCCCGATTTCGCGGTCGCCGTACTCGTCGGCGGCGACGGTGCGGTACTTCACGCGCGCAACGACGAGGCGCCGCATACCACCGCGCTGCCACGCCAGCTTGTAGCTCTCCTCGTGGCCGATGCGCTCCGCCTTGCCCTCGGCGACGAGCTTGTCGAACACGGGGTCCGCAATCTCAACGCGCCGCTCCTCCAGCGGCAGCTTGCTCAAATCTCGCCGCCCAGATGGCTTGCGCTTCTTCTTCGGGGCGCCTGGGACGTCTCCACTGACCTCCTGACCCTGGACGCCGACGCCCAGGGTGCCGGCGACCTCGTCGAGCGCGCGAAGCTTTGCCGCGAACTCCAGCTTCAGCTGCGTCGTGTCGACCCGCTCCGCCTTCGCGACGAACATCCGCCGACGCATCAACTCCAGCTCGAGCCGCAACCGCTCGTGCGATGCGCGCAGGACGTCGCGTTCCTTCTCGAGCGCCGCCGCACGCTCGGCCTCTGCGGCGGCGTGCTTGCGCGCATTCTCCAACTCCGCTTCGAGCTGCGCGATCCTCGCGTCCTTGCTGGCCGTGTCCACCTGCATCGCGCGCGCTCCACTACTGGGGCGCGATCCACGTGTCGACCAACTTCATCTCGTGCGCAATCGCGAGTTTCCGTCAGTGATCAATGCACTGGCCCCGTCCGCTTCGGTGCCTTCGCGTCGACGTCGATTCCTTCGAGCAGGTCGTCGAGGGCGCGCTCCTCGATGGTGACGCTCGCGCCACCTTCCTCCGTCGCTTCAGGCAGCCGGAACGTCCCTCGGTCCAGCCGCTTGTAGAACAGGCACAGCCCCGTCCCGTCGTAGAAGAGCACCTTCAGTGCGTCGCGCCTCTTGCCGAAGAACACGAACAGCGCGCCGCTGCGCGGCTTGCGACCGATGCGCTCCTCGACGATTCCGGCGAGTCGATCGAAACCCCACCGGAGATCGATCGGTTGGAGGCCGACGAATATCTCTACGCCGTGGGGGATCATCCGAGCGCTCCTCCCGTCGAGCGAACGGCGCTCAGCACCGTCTCAAGAGTGGCGCGATCGACACCGGGAGAAACGAAGACTCGGAGCCCAGCGAGCTCGATGAGGACCAGGGGCAGCTCAGAATCGGACGGCGCTGAACGCACTGGTGGATCGTCGCGCCGACGGATCACGCGTGCGAGCTGCACGTCCTGGGAAGCCGACGGGCCGTTACGTCGACCCAGCCTACTCGACCAGAAGTAGAGGGACCCTGCCGTGAAGTCCCGTCCGGCGCAGAAGTCTGGCGCGGTGAGCCCGCTCGCACGCCACTCCCCGATCCGCGTCGACCATGTCTCTGCGTCTGCCATCCCCGCGGTGGATCCGCCCTCGAGCGGCGACCCGCCAGACGCGGCTCATGCAGCGGATACCGAGGAACAGCCACATCGACGTGCCCCATCGACGTCATCAGGCTTCGCAGGTAGGTCCCGTTGCGGCGGTGCCTCCGC
>JBAWAM010000458.1:0-14037 GCA_049589315.1 Myxococcaceae bacterium | reverse complement strand
GGTCTCACCCGTGCACTCCGGGCTCACCGAAGCCCCCGAGACCGCGCTCGAAAACCTGATGGACCGGATGGTCCGCCCGCCGCGACCGGTTTAGTCGTCCGACGTCGAGCCGCGGCCACGGCCGCTGAGCGCTGAACCACGCCTGTGCCGGAGAATGACGGCGCGCAGGGAGCTCCAGAGGGAGGCACCCAGCCTGGATTGATTCTCCGGCACAATCGTCGGTGCACCTCTGAGATGCGCGTCCCTCCGCTCCGGCGTCGCAACCACGAACTCAGGCTTACGTGCCACGAAGGTTCCGGGTCTCCTGTTCAATGCATCCCCTCGGGACCGACCGAATGCGCTTCCTAGGTGCAAACGCACGCAGATCTGAACCACCCCGGACCTCCGCATTCGGCTGCAGGTGGCGAGACTCCGGTAGATTGATGCGCCGGTTGGTTCGGCCACGTGGGCGGGACTCCGCAGTTGCTTGGCGCGGATCTGGCTACGTTCTCACCTAGGCCGTGGTCTGGGTCCGGGTCGGCTCCCCGGCGTGACCGGGCCACCTGGCGCAGACTGGCTCGTTGCGCCCGGACCCGTTCAACGAACCGCAGGTGGGAAAAGCAGCTGTCCCCTTTCCGGTCAGAAGGCGCCGTCCTTGTTGGGCGAATCCGCGGGGATCTGGGCGGCGACGTCCCAGAATTCGGCGATCTGAGTGCCCTCGAACCGGAGGAGGTGGACGACGGCGATACCGACGTCTCCGGGTTTGGGGATCACGTGCGAATGCACGGCCACCAGGTCTCCATCGGCGAGCACGTGTTTCACCACGAACTGCTGCTTCGGAGACTCCCGCGCGGCCTCTTCCATCGCGGGCAGGAGCGTGTCCCAGCCCGCTGCGAAGTACATGTTGTGGTGGACGCCACCTGGCTTGATGAACGCGCGGGCGCGCTGGAGTTGACCGGCGGAGGCCATCTGCAGGAACTCGACCGCGATCTTCTTGCGAGCGTCAGTGTCCATGGGCCGCTGAACCTAGAGCAGATCACCCGGCGAGGGCACCCCCGGCGAGCGGGCACCCGGCGATCCGCGATTGCGTGGTCGATCCGCCGAGAGTAGGGAACGCTCGTGTCCGACACAGCCGAACTTCTCGAAGCCGTCCGCGAAGCCGCCAAGCCGGGCATCTGGACGACTGGCGTGAACCTCGCCCGCTCGGGGGCCGTGGCCCTGGAGTCACGAAAGCCCGAAGAGGTGGTGCTCAGGGTCCGAGCCCCCGGCCGCCCGGTCGCGCTGAGCGTCACGCTGTACCCGAACGACGCGGATTGGGAGTGCGACTGTCCGGGTCGAGTGGATCCTTGTGAGCACGTCGTCGCGGCGGCGATCTCGTTGCAGCAGTCTCAGACGCAGGCGAAGCCGCTCGCCGAGGCGGCCACGAAATGGTCGCGCGTCGTGTACCGGTTCTCCCGGCTCGACGGCGGGCTGGCGCTGCGCCGGGCGATCGCCCGCGGGGACGGCACCGAGACGCCGCTGGAGAAGCCGCTCGCGTCGATGCTCGCCAACCCTGCCGAGGCGAAGTCGCTCCAGGTCGAGCAGTGGGATCTCACGGCCGATCGCCTGCTGGAGCACCGGCCCACCCGCGGCGCGCTCCCGCCCGAGCGGCTCGACGGGCTGCTCAAGATTCTCGCGCCCGCGCGCAACGTCCTGCTCGACGGCCGCCCGATCGCAGTGTCGGAGGAGGTCGTCTTCCCGCGCGCGATCGTCGAAGACCGAGGCGATCAGATCGCGGTCACGCTCCAGCGCGATCCGCGCGTCACCGACGTGGTCAGCCCGGGCGTCGCGGAGTGCGGAGAGGCGTTGTGCCGGCTCGGTGAGACCTCGCTGACAGGGATGCGGCTTCAGGAGCTGCCGACGACGCGCAGCTACCCCGCAACCCAGATCGCCGAGCTCTCCGCGACGGTAATCCCCGAGCTCGCGAAGCGCATCCCGCTGGAGGTGCGGAGCAAGCGGCTCCCGCCCATCGACCGCGACCTGAAGCCGCGCGTCGTGCTCGAACTGAACCAGCTCGACGCCGGGCTTTCGGTGCTGCCGAAGCTGGTCTACGGCTCGCCGCCCTCGGTCCGGATCGACAACGGCCGCATGGTCTACCTGCGCGGAGCAGTGCCGCTGCGCGACGAAGCGGCAGAGCAGCGCCTGGTGCACCAGCTCCGAGACGACCTGAACCTGATCCCCGGCCGACGGATGACCCTCTCCGGCCCGGAGATGGTGCACTTCGCAGACAAGATCCGCAGGTGGCGGGGCGACCTCGCGGGCGACGCCGCGGGCGTGGTGAGCCCGAACGTAAAGCTCCGGCCCTCGCTCCAGGTCGAAGCCATGACTGCCGACGGTGGAATCCCCGACGTCCGCTTCGCGCTGGAGTTCCAGGTCGAAGGCGGCCGCGGTGGCGAGGCGCAGTCGGTCAGCGCCGAGGACGTCGTCCGCGCCTGGCGTGAGGGGCTCGGGCTCGTTCCGCTGCAGGGTGGAGGCTGGGCCCCGCTGCCCCGCGCCTGGCTGGACAAGCACGGCCAGCGCGTCGCGGATCTCCTCGCGGCGAAGCAGGAGAACGGCCGCGTCGCCAACCACGCGCTCCCCGAGCTGGCCGCGCTCGCCGAATCGCTCGAGCAGCCGCCACCACCGGGACTCGAGCGGCTCGCGCCTCTGGTGGAGGGCTTCGATCGACTCCCCGAGCCGGCGCTCCCCGCCGATCTCACCGCCACGCTCCGGCCGTACCAGCTTCAGGGCGTGAGCTGGCTCACCTTCCTCCGTCAGACGGGGATGGGCGGCATTCTCGCGGACGACATGGGCCTGGGAAAGACGCTGCAGACGATCTGCGTCCTCGGGCCGAAGTCGCTGGTGGTGTGTCCGACGAGCGTGCTCCCGAACTGGGAGGCGGAGCTCCAGCGCTTCCGCCCGTCCTTGAAGGTGTCCACGTATCACGGGCCCCGGCGCGAGCTCGACGACAGCGCCGACGTCACCCTCACCACCTACGCCATCCTGCGGCTCGACCAGGCGGCGCTCTCCGCACGCGATTGGGAGACGGTGGTGCTGGACGAAGCGCAGGCGATCAAGAACCCGGAGAGCCAGGCAGCGCGCGCTGCGCACGGGCTCAATGCGCGGCTGCGGCTCGCGCTCAGCGGTACGCCCATCGAGAACCGCCTCGACGAGCTCTGGAGCCTGATGCACTTCACCAACCGCGGCCTGCTCGGCGGTCGGAAGGAGTTCGAGAACCGCTGGTCCATCCCGATCTCCGAGGGCCGCGCCGCGGACGCGCAGCAGCTCCGCCGCCGCATCCGCCCGTTCGTGCTGCGGCGCCTGAAGCGGGACGTGGCGCCCGAGCTTCCGCCACGCACCGACTCGGTGCTGCACGTGTCGATGGATGAGCGCGAGCGGGCCGTCTACGACGCGGTCTTCGCCGCCTCGCGCGCCGAGGTCGTCAATCTCCTCGACCAGGGCGGCAGCGTGCTCAAGGCGCTGGAAGCGCTGCTGCGCCTGCGGCAGGCGGCCTGTCACCCGGCGCTCGTTCCGGGACAGCAGGCCGCCACGTCGACCAAGGTCGAGGCCCTGGTCGACGCGCTCAACAATGCAGTGGCGGAAGGGCACAAGGCGCTGGTGTTCTCGCAGTGGACCTCGCTGCTCGATCTGCTCGAGCCGGCGCTGAACAAGTCGGAGATCGCTTTCGAGCGGCTCGACGGTTCGACCCCGGATCGCGGCGCGGTGACGCAGCGGTTCCAGTCGCAGGAGGGCGCGCCGGTGATGCTGATCTCCCTCAAGGCGGGCGGCACGGGCCTGAACCTGACCGCGGCGGACCACGTCTTCCTCATGGACCCGTGGTGGAATCCGGCGGTCGAGGCCCAGGCCGCGGACCGCGCGCACCGCATCGGCCAGGAGCGCCCGGTGTTCGTGTACCGCCTCGTCTCCCAGGGCACGGTCGAAGAGAAGATCCTGCAGCTCCAGGAGAAGAAGCGCGCCGTGTTCGAAGCAGCGCTCGGCGATACCGGCGCCGCGGCAGCGATCACCCGCGAAGACCTGTTGGCGCTGCTGGCGTAGAGCCGAAGAACGCCGCGGCGTACTGGAAGGGAATGCCTGCGGCGAGCGCGGCGGCCTCGTCGGTCACCGCGTCGCCCACGAACAGCGCCTCCTCGGGGCGTACGCGGAACGAGGCCAGCAGCTCCTTCAGCATGCCGGGCGCGGGCTTGCGACAGGCGCAGGTCACCTCGAGCACGTGGTGACAGAACAGCACGCGGACGTTCCGCGCGCGGCCTCCGGTCGCCTGGCTCACCAGCTCGTGCAGCAGCGCGCGACACTGGGCTCTGGAGAGCAGCCCGTAGCCGACGTGGTCCTGGTTCGACGCCACGCCCAGCGCCGCCTGCGCCCAGTCGATCCGTGCGAGGCGCTCGCGTACTCCGGGGAGCAGCTCCCACTCGCCCGATGCATGTGGACACACCTGCCCCGGCACGGTCGTGCGTCGGAGGGTGTTGTCGGCATCGAAGATGTACAGGCGCGTCATGCTCCGAGCCTCGCCAGGGCCCCGCGAACGAAGGCGGTACAGCGCTCGCGTTCCCTCCCCCAGCGCGCCTGCTCGTCCCCCGTGGTCACCTCGGCCGCGAGCTGGGCGTAGCCCACCCGGAACCCGCCGTAGGCCACGTCGTAGAAGCGGAGCCGCTCCTCCGGCACGCGCGGCACGCGCCGGGAGCGCTGGAGTCGTCCCATCACGTCGTCCCGGAGCTGGAGGGAGTGCTCGGCCGCGACGCCGGCCAGGTCCCACGCGAGGTCCTGGGCGCCCGGGTAGAAGTGGTCCGCGTGGTGCTCGAAGCCGTCGAGCTTGATCCAGCGTTCAGGCGTCCTCACCCACTCGTGAGGATGGAGCCGGCCGTCGATGCGCACGGGCACGCCGTCTTCGATCACGCGCCGATGGCGGCGCAGGTGCGCCGTCGCCGCGCATCCGAGCCCTTCACGCAGGTTCACCTCGATCATCTCGACGAGCGCATCGAAGTCGATGCGCCCACCCACGCGCTCCTCGGAGATCCATTCGAGGTGACGGGCCAGCGCCGCGGCGAGCTCGCCGTCGGGCGGCGCGCAGATCCGGCCGTCCACGAACTCGAGCGAGGCGTAGCCGTGCTTCACGGCCTCGAGCTTCGGACCGAGCCCCGCGTCGTGCATGCGCGCGATCCGGTCGGCGATGTCGCGGCCATGACGGCCGAGTCCGATGAACCGGGTCACGTGTCTACGCGTCCGCCACTTCCTGCGCTCATGCTGTGGCTGGACGGGCGGCCACGAAGCCGATGGGAGCAGCTCGTTGCGCCAGGCTCCGGCGGACCACTCGCGGACCTCGTCTTCCCCGGGTACGGCGTGATCCAGCAGACCGATCGAATCCGGCGAGACGACCACCTTCCGCCACCGGTCCCAGCTCGAACGCGCCCGCTCGGAGGAGAGCTGCGACCCAGCCGGGATCCACGCGGGCAACAGGACGATCCTCGAGTCCGCGACCCCGAGCGACGCCATGGCCTCGGCGACACCGATGAATGAGGAGCCGGACATGCCCGGCCCTTCGTCGACGATCAGGAACGTCTCGCGCCCGTGCAGTCGCAGAAGATCGATCAGCTCGGGATGGAGCCTCGGTCTGCGCTCGAAGGGGTGTCCGCGTGGCCGCACCACCACCCGCATCGTGCGGGATGGCTCGAACGCCGCGGCCACGATCGCGGAGAGGCTGGCGCCGATGCTGCGCAGGCCTATCACCACGACCGCGTCGTCCGCCGCCGCGGCTCGACGTGCAGCCTCGAACCAGGCCTCCGGGTGGACCGCGTACCAGGCGTATCCTTCGGGCGTCTTAACGTCGACCTCGCGCGGGAGCAGCGGCGAATGCTCACGCAAACGCCGAAGCGCGCACTGCACCTCGCGCAAGGGCACCTCGAGGTCCAGGACACGCCAGCTCGAGGCAGCGAGCAGGCCGGCCGCGCGCGCGAGTGCGTCGAGCGCGGTTCGCGCAGCGCCCGGTCGTTCGACGTCGGGCTGCGTCGCGTCCAGCACCGCGGTCTCGAGCTGACCTGCAACGATGAGGGCTTCGATTGCGTCGTCGTGGCGATGGGACGCTTCGACTGCTTCCACGAGCCGGGAGAGCTCCTGTGCGAGCGAGGCGGTCCTGCGACGCTCCGTCTGTTCGCGGTACACGAGCACGGTCACCCTGACGTCCGCACGCATGCTGTGAGTTGCAGCCAGCGAGCGGGCGGCCGACCCGTCAGCAGCCGTGCAGGGCTTATCCCTGGACGTGCAAGGCCCTAGCGTTTCGGGGATGGGAGTGGCGGGTCGCAGCGCCAATCGGCTCGGAGCACCGGCGCGCATCGTCGCGGTCTATGCCCTTCTGGTATCGGTCTGGATCGGCGTCTCCGACGTGGCGAGCGCAGTCGTCCTGAACGCCGACAGCGCCTACGTCTGGCTGCAGATCCTCTCGGGCCTGG
Organism: Myxococcaceae bacterium; assembly: GCA_049589315.1. Lineage (GTDB taxonomy): Bacteria > Myxococcota > Myxococcia > Myxococcales > Myxococcaceae > JBAWAM01. Next base: position 7,576 of record JBAWAM010000458.1, on the reverse strand, counting down.
TCTTTGTCGCGGTGACCTCGGCGCTCCTGTACGTCCTCATCCGGAGGGACATCCAGCGCATCAATAGATCGATGGCCAGGTTGCGCGCCGTCCTGGAGAGCATGGCCGACGCGGTCCTCGTCGTGGACCGGCACCGGAACATCGTGGAGGCGAACGCCGCTGCGGGCGCGCTCTTCGGGTGCGAACGAAAGGAGCAGCTCCTGGGATCGGTCGAGGAGCTTGTATCGACGAAACGCCTTCACCACCCGGATGGCCGCCCCCTGTGGATGGAGGAGCGGGTCACCTCGCGGGTGCTGGAAGGTGAGACCCTTCGCGGGCTCGAGCTGATGATGACGATGGACTCCGGCGATCCCATCTGGCTCAGCCTGAATGGCTCGCCGGTGTTCTCCCGGGACGGACAGGTGGAGCTGGCGGTCGTGGTCATCCGCGACATCACCGCGCTCAAGCACCTCGAGCGCATGCGGGACGAATTCCTCGCCTCTGCCGCCCACGAGCTCCGCTCTCCGATCGCGTCCATCAAGGGCTACTCCCAGCTCCTGGAGCGGTGGGCGCCGGGTGGTCACGAGCCGAGGGAAGGCACCGCGTTCCGCGTACTGAATCGCCAGTGCGATCGCCTCGGCCGACTCGTCGATGATCTCCTCGAGATCTCACGTCTGGAGCTCGGTCGACTGCAGCTTCGCCGGCAGCGCTTCGATCTGAGAGAGCTGGTGGAGGACGCGGAGGAGCGGATGCGGGGCATCTCCGTGAACCACGAGCTCACCCTGACCGACGCCCCCCTGCCCGCGGAGGTCGAGGCGGATCGGGACCGCATCGACGAGGTGCTGGTCAACCTGCTCGACAACGCGATCAAGTTCTCTCCGCCCGGCACGGAGATCCATACGGACGTCACGGTCCTGCCGGATCAGGTCGTCGTGTCGGTCCGCGACAGCGGCATCGGGATCCCCGCCGACCGACAGGAGAAGCTGTTCCAGCGCTACTACCGCGCGCATGCGGGGCTCGCCAACGATCGCGGCGGCATGGGGATCGGGCTCTACCTGAGCAAGGAGATCGTCGAGCGCCACGGCGGCAGGATCTGGTTCGAGAGCAGGGAGGGCGCTGGCTCGACCTTCTACTTCTGCCTCCCGCTCGCGCCTCCGGCGTACGCGGAGGCCCCGCAGCCGATGGCCTGACGCGCGCTCAGACCCTGTCGTCTCTCCAGGTCGCCCGCAGCACGAGGCGCTCTGCTTCGCGCTGGTGACTCACGAGCTCCACCTTCGGGTCCTTCGCCCCGGTGACGTCGAGCACTGCCCGGATGCAGCCCTGGACGTATTCGGACCAGCCCATGAAAGGCTCGCACACGACCTCGAAGTCGGCGGGACCCAGCTCGCGGAGCTTCATCGACGAGTAGTTGTTGCTGGACCTCGACATCGTCGGGAAACGCAGCAACGCACGGCGCGGTCCGATGAGCTTCGACAGCGCCACCATCGCTTTTCCGAGCACCGTCTGCTCGAAGCCGTAGACCGTGCTCTCCCCCAGCTTCCACTGGGCCTCGCCCATCGAGAGCTCCGGGTAGAGGGCGCGCGCGACCCACTCCACCGCCCGCTCCCACGTCTCCGAGGGATACGCGGGCAGCAGCGGCTTGCCGAGATCAATGCCCAGCTCGCGGAGCTCCGCATGGAGCCTGGGGGTCATCCGGTGCCCGACGCCTCGCATCAGCAGAGCCTCGACGCTCGGAGAGAAGACGAGTCGTTCCTGGGTCACCGTCGACATGGGGGCGGACATTGATCGGATGCAGTCTCACCGTCAATCTTCGCGAATACGGCTCTGGTCATCGAGCGCGACCCGCCCCACGGATTCCCGGAAAACCACCCAGAGCACCCTCCGGTGCTCTGCCGGCGTGAGCTCGCCCTCGATCACCAGGCCGGCGCCCAGGTACCGGAGACGGACCGCGCCGAGCCCGGCGGCCTCCAGCCGCTTCTGCATCGCCGCGAGCTGTGCCTGCAGCGCCTGCAGCTCGAAGGTGATCTCGAGGTCCCGCGCGCTGAACGCGTCTCGCTCGAGGAAGTGCGCCAGGGTGGTGCGACAGGTCTCGTCGCGCACGCTCACCACCAGCGTCTCTCCGAGCTTCGCGCCTGGACACGCCCTGGCCAACGTCGTCGGATCGCCGTTCTCCGGGACGACCTTCTCGCCCTTCGGCCCGACGCGCAGGCGCCACACCGCAAATTTCCCCTCCGCATACAGCAGCGCGAGCGTGCGCCCGGGCTTGTTCCCGGTGAGCAGCAGCTCCCCGGACGGGAGCACCTCGGCGGTGGCAATCAGTGGGTCCTCGACCTCGACCCACTCGATCGCGGCGAGTCGCCTGAACGCCTCCCGGCCCTGCTCGAGATCGACGTACACGTCCGCCGGCCAGGCCTGCGCCATCCCCGCGCACAGCGTCATCATCAATGCAAGCACTCGAACGAGGGACACCGAACCATGGTGCCAGCCCGCGACACGGGTTAGAAGAGACGAGATATGCCCACCTGGGGCCTCTGGCTCGCCTGTCTGGCACTTCTTCTCATTCGAGCGATGATCGCGGCGGCGGAGTCCGCCCTCTACGGAACCTCCGACCTGCGCGCGCGTGAGCTCTCCACCGCCCATCCTCGTGCGGGCGGGCGCGTGCTCCGGCACAAGATGGAGCGCGAGCCCACCGCGGCGGCCATCCGCATCGGGATGGTGCTCAGCGGTTTCCTCGCGGCCGGCGTAGGTGCCCTGGCGCCTCCCCGGATCCTGGAGGTCTCCGCCCTCGTCACTCCGGTGCTTGGCGTTTTGCTGGTGGGCGTCGTCGCCAGCGTGTTCGACGTGACGGCGCGCGCCATCGCCATCGCCTCGCCCGACCAGTGGGCGCTTCGGCTCGGGTGGCTGGTGTCGCTGCTGGTCACGGTGTTCTACCCGCCGATGAAGCTGGTCGTGGCGGCGTTGAATCTGCTGGTGCGCCCCTTTGGCGGACGGGTCCGGTTCGAGAGCCCGCCGCCTCCGCTCGAAGAGTTGGAGCGGCTGCTCGAAGCCCAGGCTGCACGCCAGGGTGTCGACCAGGCGGCACCGCAGCTCATCCGCTCCATCTTCGAGCTCAGCGACAAGCGCAGCCGCGACGTGATGGTTCCGCGCACCGACGTGGTGTGCATCGACTTCAACACGCCGCCCATGGAGATCCTCCGCCTCCTCGCGGAGGAGAGCCACTCGCGGCTGCCCGTGTACAAGGACGACGTCGATCACATCGTCGGCGTGCTGCACACGCGAGATCTGATCCCGCTGCTCCAGCACCCGGAGCTGATCGTGCTGGCGGACACCATCCGGCCCGCCACGTTCGTTCCATGGGTGAAGCCCATCGGCGATCTGCTGCGCGAGATGCAGCAGAAGCACATCCACATGGCCGTGGTCGTCGACGAGTACGGCGGTTTCATGGGCGTGGTGACGCTGGAGGACATTCTCCGAGAGATCGTCGGGGACATCGGCGACGAGTTCTCCGAGGAGGAGCGCGACATCGAGAAGCAGGCGGACGGCACCTGGCTCGTCGACGCCTCGATCGAAGTGGGTGAGTTCTCGGAGCACTTCGGGCTCAACATCCCCGAAGGCGAGTACGAGACGCTCGGCGGGTTCCTCAGCTCGCTCGCGGGCGCGATCCCCGAGGTGGGCGACCGCTTTGTCTACAAGGGCTGCCAGTTCGTGGTCCATTCGAAGGACGGCGCCCGGCTCAAGCGCGTTCGCCTGGTCAAGGCGAAGGGGACCCAGGCGACGGCCGGACAGACGACGTCGAAGACGGGCTGAGCCTGCACAGGGGCGCTCGCCTGCCCGGCTGGCCCACAGTCGGGACGAAACGGACCGCCTTCCGGGTTGGGGAGACCGACATGCCGCCGACACCGCACGACGAACGAGGATTTCTCGCCTGGGTGACTCGCCTGGTGCGGGAGCATCGCGCCGAGCTGATCTCCACCGCGCGGCGGGAGGGGCTGCACGCGGAGGATGCCTTCGATGCGGTGCAGGAGGCGCTCACGACGTTCCTGGAACTCCCACACGCGCGCCGGCTCGCCAACGAGCTCGAAGACAGCCGGATGCTGATGACCGTGCTCGTCCGCAATCACGCGCGCAACCGCCGCCGCCGGCACGATCGCGCGCGCCCGCACCTCTCCGACCCGGAGCTCCTGGAGAGCGCCTCAGACGAGCTGCCGGACACCGAGGCGCTGGTGGCCCAGGCCGAAGAGCATGTGATGGCGTTCGGGTGTCTTCAGAAGCTCGGAGAGATACAGCGGCAGGTGGTGACCCTCCGACTCCTGGAGGATCACCCCGGCGAGAAGGTGGCGACGCTGCTGGGGACCACCCCCGGCAACGTCGCGGTCATCCTTCACCGCGCCAAGCGCGAGCTGCGCGACTGCTTCGCCGGCGGTTGACGCCCGATCAGGTCAGGCCAACTCTGGCTTGCCAAGGGCCTGCGGCAGCGCCTCGGATGCGGAGACCTTCGCCCTGCGCTCGAGCCAGACGCGGGCGGAGTCCGCCATCGTGACGACGGCGCCGCCCAGCATGATGACGTCCTTGACGACCAGTCGCCCCTTGGCGCTCAGCCAGGGGAACCCATGGTGCACGTCGCCGAGGGCGGGAACCCAGCTCTCCGGCGTGGTCACGAGGAACGAGAGCGTCACGACGGACATCCCGATGAGCAGGAAGCTGCCGAGCGCCCCGAGCTCCGGGCGCCACCAGTGGGCGGCGATGAGCAGGCCCAGCAGCACGATCACCGCCCCCAGGCCATACGAGACGAGATAGGTCCGGTTCGCCTCGTGCCAGGCGCGGTTCTTCTCGATGAGCTCGCCCTCCTTGTTCAAGTGGGTGCGGTATTCGCCGGCGGGCGCCGAGTAGACGAAGCTCATGACCGGGCTATTGGCGACGAACGGGACGATCCCGTCGGCTTCGTAGGGGGCGATCTTCAAGGCCCCAATCCAGACCAGGACGACGATCAAGCCGGCGCGAAGGGCGGTCATCCCGAGCCGGTCCGCCTGCGCAGCACTCCGAAGCAGCGATTCGATGCGATTCTTGTTCATGGCGGGAGAGGTCGCGACCGCGCCGGGCATTACAGGCCGCCGTCTGCGCCTGGAGGCCAGGAACCCAGGCAAGCACCGCCCCATGTGGGACGGGGTGCGGCGAACATGTTCGCGTCGCGCTTTGTTCGCTGGAGGCGAACCCCCTGTACCGCTACAAGGCGCCTGAATGCCCACGCTCCAGATGCCGGGTAGCCCGGCCCATTCGTCCTTCCGAATCGACAAGCTGCTCGCCCGCCTGAAAGCGGCCGTTCCGGCGGTGAAGGCGGTCAGCTCGCGCTACTGGCACTTCGCCGAGGTCGCCGAGCCGCTCACCGCAGACGAGCGCGGCGTGCTCGATCGGCTGCTCGTCTACGGACCGCGCCAGGACGTGGTGGACGTTTCCGGAACGGTGCTGCTGGTGCTGCCGCGGTTCGGGACGATCTCTCCCTGGTCCAGCAAGGCCACGGACATCGCCCACAACTGCGGGCTGTCGAAGGTGGGCCGCCTCGAGCGCGGCGTGGCGTACCACGTCGAATCGGACCGCCCCCTGACCCAGGACGAGCTCGCGCGCCTGCGCCCGCTGGTGCACGACCGGATGACCGAGGTCGTGGTCGGGACGATGGCGGAGGCGGACGGGCTCTTCGCGCACCACTCTCCCCGGCCGCTGCGGCAGGTGGACGTGCTGGGCGGAGGCAGGGTCGCGCTGGAGCGCGCGGACAAGGAGTGGGGGCTCGCGCTCTCGAGCGACGAGATCGACTACCTGGTCGCCGCGTTCCAGCAGCTCGGCCGCAATCCCACGGACGTCGAGCTGATGATGTTCGCGCAGGCGAACTCGGAGCACTGCCGGCACAAGATCTTCAATGCCGACTGGACCATCGACGGTGAGCGCAAGGACTCGTCGCTCTTCGACATGATCCGCGATACCCACCGGGCGAACCCGCGCGGCGTGCTGTCCGCGTATCGGGACAACGCCTCGGTCATCGAAGGTTCGAAGGCGCTCCGCTTCTTCCCCGACCCGAAGGACGGCGTCTACCGCGGACAGGCGGAGGACGTGCACATCCTGATGAAGGTCGAGACGCACAACCACCCGACGGCGATCTCCCCGTTCCCGGGCGCGAGCACCGGCTCGGGCGGAGAGATCCGCGACGAGGGCGCGACCGGACGCGGCGCCAAACCCAAGGCGGGCCTCGTGGGCTTCTCGGTCTCGAACCTGCGCATCCCCGGCTTCGAGCAGCCGTGGGAGGAGAACCACGGAAAGCCCGGCCGGATCGCCTCTGCGCTCGACATCATGATCGAAGGTCCGCTTGGCGCCGCCGCGTTCAACAACGAGTTCGGACGCCCGGCGCTCACCGGCTACTTCCGTACCTACGAGCAGAAGGCGCCTTCGGGCGAGGTCCGCGGCTACCACAAGCCGATCATGATTGCCGGCGGGCTCGGGAACATCCGCGGCGAGCACGTGGAGAAGCAGGACATCCCTGCGGGCGCGAAGATTGTCGTGCTCGGTGGACCGGCGATGTTGATCGGCCTCGGCGGTGGCGCCGCGTCGTCCATGGCCTCCGGCTCCAGCCAGGAGGAGCTCGACTTCGCTTCGGTGCAGCGCGGGAACCCGGAGATCCAGCGACGCGTGCAGGAGGTCATCGACCGCTGCTGGGCGCTGGGCGAGCAGAACCCGATCCTCTCGATCCACGACGTCGGCGCGGGCGGACTGTCGAACGCGGTGCCGGAGATCGTCCACGCGAACCACCGCGGCGGCCGGTTCGATCTGCGGAAGATCCCGAACCTCGAGCCCGGCATGTCGCCGATGGAGATCTGGTGCAACGAGGCGCAGGAGCGCTACGTGCTGGCGGTGGCCCCCGAGGCGCTGCCCACGCTGGTCGCGCTGTGCGAGCGCGAGCGCTGCCCGTACGCGGTGCTCGGTGAGGCGACCGCCGACGACAACCTGGTGGTCAGCGATCCGCTCATCGGCAACGAGCCGGTGTCCATGCCGATGGACGTGCTGCTGGGCAAACCGCCGAAGATGCTGCGGGACGTGAAGCACCAGCCCACGCCGCGAGACGTGCTCGACACTTCGCGGATCGAAGTGAAGGAGGCCGCGCTCCGGCTGCTCCGGCTGCCGGCGATCGCGGACAAGACCTTCCTCATCTCCATCGGCGATCGCACGGTCGGAGGCATGTGCAGCCGCGACCAGATGGTGGGGCCGTGGCAGGTCCCGGTCGCGGACGTCGCCGTCACCGCCAGCGCCTACGAGGGCTACACCGGCGAGGCGATGGCGATGGGCGAGCGCACTCCGCTCGCGGTGCTGAGTGGGCCGGCTTCCGGGCGGATGGCGGTGGGCGAGGCACTCACCAACATCGCCGCCGCGGACATCGGCGAGTTGGAGAAGGTCCGGCTGTCGGCCAACTGGATGGCCGCGGCGGGCTACGCGGGCGAGGACGCGGCCCTGTTCGACACGGTGAAGGCAGTGGGCCCGGAGCTGTGCGTCGCGCTGGGGCTGACCATTCCGGTCGGCAAGGACTCGCTCTCCATGCGAACTGCCTGGAGCGACG
>JBAWAM010000457.1:0-2460 GCA_049589315.1 Myxococcaceae bacterium | reverse complement strand
GCATCGCCACGGTCGTCATGGGCTGCGCCAAGGACATCGTGGAGCACGTGGGCGTGCCGCGCCTGCTGTTCTCCGACTTCCCGCTCGGCAACGCCGCCGGCAAGCCGAACGACCCCGCCTCCCAGGTCGCCACCCTGGAGCTCGCCCTCGCCCTCCTGGAGTCCGCGCCCGCGCCGCGCACGACCATGCAGTCGCCGCTGGTGTGGAGCACCGATCCCGACTGGAAGCTCGACTACTCCAACATCGGGCGCCTGACCCCGGAGGAGATCGCCCGCCGCCGCGCCGAGCTCGACCAGGGCAAGGCCATAGCCAAGGCGCTGCGGGAAGGTGTCAGCCGATCACCGGCTTCGCCGACCCTTGATGACGAAACGGTTGTAGACTAGCTACTTTGCGGCGCAAAAATCGGACGTGGATCTCCAGCGAGTTCGGTAGCTGAGCGGGGCAGAAACTGCAAGAGCGCACCGATTTCCAGCGCGGCGGCTGTCGTTGCCGCCGTGCGCCCGCGCATGACGCAAAGGAGCTTCGAGCTTCCGTTGACAAATTTGCCGAATCAGTGTCAGTTGTAAGAATGACACAAAAACGAGCCCTGCGTGCGCGCCAGAAGCTCCTCGATCGCCTGCCGCTCACCGGCGAGATCCTGCGGCTCGCTCCTGGAACGCAGGGTGTTCCGGCACAAGGCCAATTGCGAGAAGTGCGCCGGCGGTGAAGGCCACCCGCTCATCGTCCTCACCGTCACCTATCCCGGTGGCCGCACGCGCCAATTCAGCTTGCGCGGCGAGCAGGTTGCAGAGGCGGGCCGGTGGCTGGAGAACTACAGGACGCTCAGGGAGGCGCTCGAGGAGATCTGCGAGCTCAACCACCAGCTGCTGCGTCGAGAAGAAGAGCCTCCCGCCAAGCGCGCAAGGAAAAGGGCATGATCGACCCGCGACGGACACAGTTCTCGTTCGGCGACAGGCTGATTGCCGAGGAGGTCGACGGGCTCTACGAGGCGTGGATGGTTCACGCCGATGAGGTGCTGGCGGACGACAAAATCGTGATGGCCGCCTACGAGGCGCTCGCCAGGCGCCATCGGTTGAGCCGGACACGCGGTCGGCGCGGCTTTTGCGCCGATACGGTCGTTCGTCTGCTCATTCTCAAGCATGCTCGCAACTGGAGCTTCGCCGTGCTGGAGCGGGAGGTGCGCGCCAATCTCGTCTACCGCAAGTTCACCCGCATCGGGTTTGCCAAGATGGCCGACGCCAAGACCATGGGCAGATGGGGCGTGGCGGTCGGGCCTGAGGCGATCAGGCAAATCCACGACAGAATCGTAAACATCGCCAAGGAAAAGGACTTGAGCGAGGGGGCAAAGATGCGCGTCGATACCACCGTGGTCGAGACCAACATCCATTATCCCACCGATAGCAGCCTCTTGGGTGACGGGGTTCGAGTGCTGACGCGCGTCATGAAGAAGATCGCCAAGATTGCCGGCGGAGCGGGCTCAAAGCTGCGCGACCGCACACGCAGCGTGAAGCACCGCGTCATGGAGATTGGCCGCGCCGCCCGCGCGAAGGGTTCACAGGGCAAGGCGAAGTTGCACAAGGCCTATGCCAATCTTCTCACGTCCACGAGCCGGGTGGTCGGGCAGGCGAAACGCTTCGCCCAGGACATCCTCGATGGGACCAAGCGCGCGACGAGCGGCCTTGGGCAGGCTGCGCTCGAGTGCCTCAGAGGCCATCTCGACGAGATGATACCGCGCGTGCGTCAAGTCATTGCCCAGACAAGAGCGCGCATCTTCCGCGGCGAGACGCGAACCGAAGGCAAGATCTTCAGCTTGTTCGAGCCGTCAACCGAGATCATTCGCAAGGGCAAGGCGGGCAAGCCCAACGAATTTGGCAAGCTCGTCAAGCTGCAGGAAGCGGAAAACCAGATCGTGATCGACTACGAGGTCTACGATCGACGCCCCAACGACACCGCGCTCCTGATCCCAGCCATCGAAACGCATGAAGCCGTGCTGGGTCGCACGCCGCGTCTGGTCGCAGCCGATGCGGGCTTCTACTCCGCCAGCAACGAAGCCGCTGCCAAGGCCAAAGGTGTCAAGCGGGTTTGCATTCCCAATCGCTCCACCAAGAGTGCCGCGCGCAGGCGCGAGCAGAAGAAGCGCTGGTTCCGCAACGGCCAGAAATGGCGGACCGGGTGCGAGGGGCGCATCAGCGTGGTCAAGCGTCGGCACGGGCTCAGCCGCTGCCGCTACAGAGGCGACGCGGGCATGCAGCGCTGGGTCGGTCTCGGCGTCATCGCCGACAACCTGATCAGCATGGGCAATGCCATGGCGAGACGGGCCAACCCGTCCGGGCCTTGACGGCTTCGCTCAGCTCAACCCCGCTCATGGCTCCCCGCCGGCCGCCGCCGACGAGGAGTTGCTTGTTGTTGGGGCGCCGTTCCATCCGCGACATACCCCTTTTTGCGCCGCAAAGTAGCTAG
>JBAWAM010000456.1:0-4231 GCA_049589315.1 Myxococcaceae bacterium | reverse complement strand
TCAACGCGGTGATCTTCGAGATGGCCACCCGCCACCTCGTCTTCGGACGGTACGAGGTCCATCTCGAGGGGAACACGCTGACCGCCCGCTGCTTCGGGGAGCCGGTGGATCTCATCCGCCACGAGCGGGCGGTCGAGCCCAAGGGCGCCACGTTCACCTCGCTCGAGGTCGCCCACCGGCCCTCGGGCGAGGTGGTCGCGCAGTGCGTCGTCGACGTGTGACGTCTGGACGTCCGAGGAGGCTTTCGAGGCCATGGATCTGCAGAAGCTGGAAGAGGTGTCCGAGTTCGAGTGGCGGATTCCCCCGCATGAGGGGATGCGGGTGCCCGGCGTGCTCTACGGCTCGCGCACGCTCGTCGAGCAGATGGACGAGAAGGTCTACGAGCAGGTCGTTCACGTGGCGATGCTCCCGGGGATCGTCTCCGCCTCCTACGCCATGCCTGATGCGCATTGGGGCTATGGCTTCCCGATCGGCGGCGTGGCGGCCTTCGACGCGAAGGAAGGGGTGATCTCCGCCGGCGGAGTGGGCTTCGACATCTCCTGCGGCGTCCGCATGCTCAAGACCGGCCTCAAACGCGAGGAGCTCGAAGCCCAGAAGGCGCCGCTGGCGGACGCGCTCCTGGCGCGCATTCCCGCGGGCGTGGGGAGCACCGGGCATCTCCGCCTCTCCCGTTCCGAGATGGACGCCATGCTCGCAGGCGGCGCGCGCTGGGCGGTGGAGCGAGGCTTCGGCGAGCAGGGGGATCTGCAATTCGTCGAAGAGCGCGGCCAGATGGCAGATGCCCACCCGGAGCTCGTCTCCTCGCGTGCAAAAGAGCGGCAGCAGGATGAAGTCGGGACGCTCGGGTCGGGGAACCACTACCTCGAGGTGCAGTACGTCTCGGAGATCCTCGACGCGGACGTGGCGCGCGGCTTCGGGCTCTCCCCGGACGACGTGGCGGTCAGCCTCCACTGCGGCTCGCGCGGGCTGGGCCACCAGATTGGCACCGAGTACCTCCGCAGCATGGTGCCGGCGGCCAGCGAGTTCGGGATCAGCCTCCCCGATCGCGAGCTGGCGTGCGCTCCACTGAGCTCGGAGCTGGGGCAGGAATACCTGGGCGCGATGCGCGCGGGGATCAACTGCGCCCTGGCGAACCGGCAGGTGCTGACGCAGCTCGTACGGGACGTGTTCGCCGACTTCTTCCCGAACGCGCACCTCGAGGTGCTCTACGACGTGTCGCACAACACCTGCAAAGTCGAGCAGCACCACACGGATCACCGGGAGCGGCCGCTCTACGTGCACCGCAAGGGCGCGACGCGGGCGTTCGGCCCGGGCCACCCCGCCCTCCCCGAGGCCCTGCGCCCGTACGGCCAACCCGTCCTCATCGGCGGGAGCATGGGCACCGGGTCATGGGTCCTCACCGGCATGCCCGAAGGTGAGGAACGCGCGTTCTCGTCGTCGTGTCATGGCGCGGGCCGGAGTATGAGCCGACACGATGCGCTCAAGCACTGGCGCGGCAGACAGCTCGTCACCGACCTCGCTCAGCGCGGCATCCTCATCCGCAGTCGCACGATGCGCGGCGTCGCCGAGGAGGCACCCGACGCGTACAAGGACGTGGACGAGGTGGTCTTCGCCGCGGAGAAGGCGGGGTTGTCACGCCGGGTGGCTCGGCTCACTCCGGTCGTGTGCGTGAAGGGCTGATTCGATTCGAGCCGCGCACGACGGTCGCGAGCTATCGAAGCAGATCTCCGAGCATCGGCTGCAGGGCACCTTCGACCAGATCCCTCGCGAGCAGCAACTCCAGAGCCACCACTGCGAGTATCGGGCCCGCCTGCACCATCGTGCGGCTGGGGCGCCAGTCCTCGGTCGCAGCCTCCTCATCCAATTCCGGCTCACGCTCGGTGGGGATGGACGCGCGCCCCCGGATCGCGGTCAGCACGAACCCGATGAGCAGCCCGTGAACGACGAACAGCACAACCACCGGGAGGAGCAGTTTGGGGCCAAGCAAGGCGCCCACCAACCCCACGTAGAACTACACGCCACCCCCGAGTTGTTCGCCGTTCGAGGTGTGCTTTCCGAGGACCTCGAGCGCAAAGCAGGCCCCGAATCCGATCGCTGCGCCCAACAGCGCGTCCGTCCATTCGAGGACTCCGGTCAAAGAGGACGCGCCGACCCCCACGATGATTCCGGGAATGGTGAGGATGAAGGGCATCACCCAGTACACGGCATCGACGACGGCGACGGCCGACAACAGGGTCATCCCAAGCGCCGCGTGCACGAATCCGAGCGTGAACCCGTAGCGTACGGCGGCGATCGCGAAGAGGACTCCAAGCACGAGCGACACAATGGGCTCGCGAAACGGACGAGGCGAGCCGCAGGCGACGCACTCCGGCTGGCCTTTCAACCACGGCAGGACGGGAACGAAGTCCATCCCCCTGGCCGGATTCGCACAATGCGAGCAGGACCGAACGCTGATCCGAGAGGTGTGGCCGAGGCCATTGGCGAGCAGGTTGATCCAGTGACCCAGGAGGACACCACTGCCCAGAGCACCGGCGACGAAGGGGATGTTCGTGATCATTGGACCTCTGATGACGTGGCGATCGCAGTTGCCCCGCTCTGCGGACCGTTCACCGGGATCGACAGTATGTATTGCTAGGATCAGCTCCCGCAAATGGCTTGCGCAGATCTGCTGGCGGAGTCAATCCGGCGCGAGGAGTGCGAATCGGCACCAACTCGGTCAGCCCGCGCGACGTTGGGTGACCTGGGACAGGTCCAGTTCCATCGACTGGGAGATGCTTTTTTCGTTCGGCGAAAGAATGGCCAGTACGTCCCAAATCTCGACTTCAGCAAGGACGGCAGCATTGTTGAACGCTGGGAGGCCGCGCTTGCGCGATAACCTTTGCGGAGAGCCCAAATGGAGATTTCGCGAGACTTCTTTGATTCGCTAAAGGGCGCCCGGATCGAGCGGGCCTTTCGAGTCGTCGTCGGCATGCCGAACGGAGAGGAAGTCATTCTCCCAGACACCATCGTCATCAAGGCGAATGGCGAGCTAATACAGCTCCTCACGGACCCAAGCTCACCGCATCTGCACATACTCGCGGGACCGCACGACGTCGTCGTTGAAGGCGACTACGCGGATCGCATCAGTACAGAGCTTCGCAACATCGATTTGGACACACTCCCGTTGCAAGCCAACCAAGTCCACGTTGTGCACGAAGTAGTTCGCGATCCGAACCGAAGATTCCTAGTCGGAGCCGTCCTTTCTGAAGGCACGAGCGGAAAGTCACTTTCGATCACAACGCACTTGGATGATCTTGAGATTGGAAGCGTGGAGGTGCTCATGCAGTACCTAGGCCGACTTCTTCCGGGAGTGTCGAAAATCGAAATCGAACGCCGGTAGCCCTGTAACCCAAGTCTCCGTTCGCCCAAAACCTGTGGAACGACTGTGGGCTGGTCTGCGCGGTTCATTCCTGGGAGCGCAGCTAGAAAAACGGAGAGTCCGGAGCGCAAACTCCGAGCCGTTCAGGTGCCGTCTTGCGCCGAAGCGAAGCCCCCAACGAACGTGAGGGCAACACTCGACGCAGCGCCCCGGTGCGCCCAAGGGGCGTTCGTGCGCATTTCGCCCAACGTGATCACCACGATCGCGCGATTGTGATTACCTTGTTCGGCCATCGTGATCGGAGCACAGCGACGCTGGGGTGGTCCCTCGACCTCGGACACCCTTCCCGACCGGCCCGGCCGACCAGCTAAGGAAGAACGTCTACCGATCGGCGCCAACCTGGCCCTGGTGACCGCGAGGTCGTGGCTCCGAACTGCTTGCGTTCTTCCTTAGCGCGCGGCTCACCTCGGGCGGCAGGTAGGACCGTCCAGGTACGCGACACGAATCCGTGCTCCGGGACGCCTTACGTCGAGTTCAGAGAGGAAGCCCCCCGGCCCGGGCTTTGCTGGTCGAGGCGCCATGGTCGCAAGGTGATCTACAGGTCCACGCAAACGAAGGATGCCGTGTGGGATCGCGCCCAGGAGGCAATGAGGAGGTACGGAGTGCTCCGATACAGCGATCTGTATGGGCTGGGCGTACGGACCAACGATCTGTTCTTCCTGACGTTTGTCGGCGGCATTCATTTCGTCAAGGCGGGCTTGTACGTCCGCTCCGACCTGCAGCCGTCGCCGGCGGTTCTCGCGCTCAGGCGAATCAACAACGGCACGCTCTGCCTGCTCTCGGCGCTACACGTGTTCGGACTGCTCGACCGTG
>JBAWAM010000455.1:0-7367 GCA_049589315.1 Myxococcaceae bacterium | reverse complement strand
CTCGTCGACCGCGCGGTCGGAGGCGGCGAGCTCCTCCTCGTTCGGCTCGGTGCGTTCGGCGCGGATGCCGGTCTTCTTCTCGAGATCCTTGATGGCCCGACGCAGCAGGTCGTTCGCCAACAGGGTGCGGTTCATCCGCTTCTCGACCGCCTTGTACTTGTCCTTGATGAGGTCGAGCTCACCCTTCATCACCACGAACAGGCGGTTCTGCGAGTCTGCGCGCGACTTGATCTTCCTCAGCTCGCGCTCGAGCTCCACCGCGCGGTTGCGTTCCCTCTTCGCGTCGTGCTCGAGCCGGCTCATCTTCTCCTTGTCGGCCTCGCTGAGCTCACGGATGACGCGTTGGACCTTCGCCTTCTCCTCGACGACCGGAGCGGCGACAGGTGCGCCGGCGACGGTGGGGGCGACCGGGACCGCCTCGACCGGCTTGCGCGCCCGGGCAGCATCGGCCTTCACCCGATCGAGCTCGGTATAGACCGCGGCCAACTCCGCGCGGACCGCCTCGAGCTGAACGGAGGCGTTGCGCTCGACCTCGACGCGCGCCTTGACCAGATCGCGCGTGTCTTTCTCGGACTCCTTCTGCTCGAACAGCTTGCGCTTGGCCTGCTTCAGCTCTTCCTTGAGCTCGTTGAGCTGACGGCGACTCTCCTCCAGGTCCTTCTTGCGCTTGTCGAGATCGCTCTCGAGCTGGCGCGCCCGGTCGGAGTCGACCTGGCGGGAGGGCGAGACGGGGGCCTGGGCAGGACCCTTCGCGCGAACGAGGAGGAAGAGGGTCACCAGGAACGCGACGGTGACGAGGATGAGGGCGATGGTCACGAAAGACCTCCGGAAAACGACTAAGGTAGGTCGAGGTAGACGAGCGCGCGATGGCCGTCAAGCACCTCGTGTCCGGCGTGCGTACCTACCTGCTCCGTGGGCGCCCCCGGTTCAACGAGCGCTGGCCCAGCAGGCCGCCCGGCGTTGCCGGCGCCCATGCTTGATCCGCGTCAAGCGTCTGGGCCGCCTGCGTAATGAAGCGTGCGGCAGCGCGTCTCTGGATGCACAGTCCTCCTGGAGTGCATCCATCCATGAACCCTGGTCACCCTCATCTGCATGCCCACCCCCCTGAGCCCGCGACAGCGATCGATCCCGTCTGCGGCATGACCGTCGATCCCGCCGCCGCGAAGGGCGGGAAGATCGAGTACCAGGGGCGCGACTACTTCTTCTGCAACCCGAAGTGCGCGGCGAAGTTCCGCGCCAACCCGGAACAGTACCTGGCGCCGAAGCCGTCGAAGCCGTCCGCCGAGCCCGCCTCGGTCCCTGCCGGAACGGTCTGGGTCTGCCCGATGGACCCGGAAGTCCGGGAGACGAAGCCCATCCCATGCCCGAAGTGCGGAATGGCGCTCGAGCCGGAGGTCGACCTCACGCAGGCGAAGGTCGAGTGGACCTGTCCCATGCACCCGGAGATCGTCCGCGACGCTCCGGGGGCGTGCCCGATCTGCGGCATGGCGCTCGAGCCCCGCGAAGTCGGCCTGGCGGAGCCACCGAACCCCGAGCTCCGCGACATGACGCTCCGGTTCTTCGTGAGCCTGGCGCTGACCCTTCCGGTGCTCGTGCTCGGCATGCTGGAGATGGTGCCCGGAAACCCGATCTCCGCCGCGTTGGGGGCGGGCAACAACTGGATCCAGCTCGCGCTGGCGACCCCGGTGGTGCTGTGGGGAGGTTGGCCGTTCTTCGAACGCGGTGTGCGCTCGATCGTGAACCGCAGCCCAAACATGTTCACGTTGATCGCCCTCGGCACCGCGGCGGCGTGGGGCTTCAGCGTGATCGCCACCGTGGCGCCGGGAGTCCTCCCGCACAGCTTCACCGGACACAGCGGGCAGGCGCCGGTCTACTTCGAGGCCGCAGCGGTGATCGTCACCCTGGTGCTGCTGGGCCAGGTGTTGGAGTTGCGCGCGCGCGCCGCGACGTCGGGGGCGATCCGCGCGCTGCTGGGCCTGGCGCCGAAGTCCGCGCGCAAGGTGCATCCGGACGGAAGGGAGGAGGATGTCGCCCTGCAGTCGGTCCAGGTTGGAGACATCCTGCGGATCAGGCCCGGTGAGAAGATCCCGGTGGACGGCGTGGTGACCGACGGCCGCAGCAGCATCGACGAGTCTATGGTCACGGGTGAGCCGATCCCGGTGGAGAAAGTCGCCGACTCCCGGGTGATCGGCGCCACCGTGAACCTGAAGGGCACGCTGCTCATGCGCGCCGAGCGGGTGGGACGAGAGACCTTGCTCTCCCAGATCGTGCGTCGCGTCGCCGAAGCCCAGCGGAGCCGCGCGCCGATTCAGCGGCTCGCGGACGTGGTGGCGTCGTGGTTCATCCCCACCGTGATCCTCGTCGCTGTCGCCACCGCAATCATCTGGGGCACGTTCGGTCCCGAGCCGAGACTCGCGCTCGCGTTGGTGAACGCGGTCGCCGTGTTGATCATCGCGTGCCCGTGCGCGCTCGGTCTGGCGACCCCGATGTCGATCATGGTGGCCACCGGACGGGGTGCTCGGGCCGGCGTGCTGGTGCGCGATGCCGCAGCGCTCGAGGCCTTCGAGAAGGTGGACACGCTGGTGCTGGACAAGACCGGCACCCTCACCGAGGGAAGGCCGCATCTGGAGCGCGTGGTCGCGACCGCGGGGCAGTCCGAAGCAGAGGTGCTCCGACTCGCGGCAAGCCTCGAGAAGGGGAGCGAGCACCCCCTGGCGGAGGCGATCGTCCAGGGCGCGGAGCGGCGGGGCGTGCAGGTGACGGCGGCCACCGACTTCGATTCGGTTACCGGCAAGGGCGTGCGCGGCGTGGTTGACGGTCAGCAGGTCGCGATCGGGAACCGCGCCATGATGCAGGAGGAGGGGATCTCGATCGAGTCCCTGGCCGAACAAGCCGATGCGCTCCGCGGCGAAGGCGAGACCGTGATGTTCATCGCGCGCGCCGGTCAGGTCATCGGGATGATCGGGGTCGCCGATCCGGTGAAGCCGTCCACGCCCGAGGCGCTGCGCGCGCTGAAGGAGGAGGGGCTTCGGATCGTGATGCTCACCGGGGACAGTCGCCGCACCGCCGAAGCCGTCGCGCGACGGCTGGGGATCGACGAGGTGATGGCCGAGGTCCTCCCGGGAGAGAAAGCGGACGCGATCCAGAAGCTCCAGCGCGAAGGCCGGATCGTGGCCATGGCCGGAGACGGCGTGAACGACGCGCCCGCGCTCGCGCAGGCCCAGGTGGGCATCGCCATGGGAACCGGCACCGACATTGCCATCGAGAGCGCGGCGGTGACCCTGGTGAAGGGCGACCTGAACGGGATCGTCCGCGCGCGGCGCCTGAGCCGGGCCACCCTGCGCAACATCCGGCAGAACCTGTTCTTCGCGTTCTTCTACAACGCAGCGGGGATCCCGCTCGCCGCCGGTGTTCTCTACCCGTGGTTCGGAATCCTGCTCAGCCCGATGATCGCCAGCGCGGCGATGAGCCTCTCTTCGGTATCGGTGATTGGCAACGCGCTCAGGTTGCGAGGCGTGAAGTTGTAGCCGGACCAGGAAGGTCGCCCATGCTGCTGTCGGAGCTCGTCGCCGTCTCGTCGAAGGTCAAGGCGACCCGGTCGCGTCTCCAGAAGGTGGGCGCCCTTTCCTCTCTCTTGAAGCAGCTCGAGCCCGACGAAATCGCGATCGCGGTGAATCATCTCTCCGGGGTGATCCCACAGGGCCGCACCGGGATCGGGTACGCGACCGTCCGCCGCGCCCGCGAGGTCCCCCCGGCGAGCGCTGGTACGCTCTCGATCGCCGACGTCGACACGTCCCTCGATCGGATTGCGCGTACCTCGGGCGCGGGCTCGACGACCGAGCGACAGCGCGTCCTCGGAGAGCTGTTGGGGAGGGCGACGGCGCCGGAGCAGGACTTCCTCGCGCGGCTGTTGGTCGGAGAGCTCCGACAGGGTGCGCTCGAAGGCATCATGGTGGACGCGATAGCGCGAGCTGCCGAGGTGCCGGCGAGCTCGGTACGCAGAGCGCTGATGTTCGCGGGAGATGCCGGCGCGGTCGCGCGCGCAGCGATCACCGAAGGCGAGGCGGGGCTCGGACGGTTTCGCCTCGAGCTGTTCCGCCCGGTGCAGCCGATGTTGGCACAGACCGCCGGGGACGTGGACGAAGCGCTCGGCGCGTTCAGCGATGCGTCATTCGAGTTCAAGCTGGACGGCGCGCGGGTGCAGGTTCACCGCGAAGGCGACGATGTGCGCGTGTTCTCCCGCGAGGGGAACGACGTCACGGGCGCAGTTCCGGAGATCGTGACGCTCGCGCGCTCACTCCCGGGGCACAGCCTCGTGCTGGATGGCGAGACGATCGCCCTTCGGCCCGACGGTACGCCCCATCCCTTCCAGATCACGATGCGGCGTTTCGGGCGGAAGCTGGATGTCGAAGCCGCTCGCCAGGAGCTTCCCCTCACGCCTTTCTTCTTCGACGTGCTCCACGCGGATGGAATGGACCTCGTAACCCAGCCCCTGTCCGAACGGGAGCGCGCCCTTTCGGACCTGCTGCCCGAGACCGCGCGGGTCCGCCGGCTGGTGACCTCGAGTCCGGAAGCGGCCGAAGCGTTCTACGCCGAGGCCCTGCGCTCGGGACACGAAGGCCTGCTGGCGAAGGCGCTCTCCTCGCCCTACGAAGCCGGCCGGCGCGGCGCCACCTGGCTCAAGCTGAAGCCCGCGCACACGCTCGACCTGGTCGTGCTCGCTGCCGAGTGGGGGAGTGGAAGGCGAGAAGGATGGCTGAGCAACCTTCACCTTGGTGCGCGCGATCCCGGGTCCGGCGGGTTCGTGATGCTGGGCAAGACCTTCAAGGGGATGACGGACGCGATGCTCGCGTGGCAGACCGAATGGTTGCTGGCGCACGAGCTCTCACGAGACGCGCATACCGTGTACGTGAAGCCGGAGCTCGTCGCCGAGATTGCCTTCGACTCCGTGCAGGCCAGCCCGCACTACCCGGGCGGGATGGCGCTCAGGTTTGCGCGCGTGAAGCGATACCGCGAGGACAAGCGCGCAGACGAGGCGGACACGATCGATATGGTGCGGAAGATCTTCGCCCGCACCCACGGGGCGAAGTAGCCGGCAGAGGCGGACACCCCCCATCGGCGACCTCCTCTTTGAGCCCCTCAAAAGCCGAGTCGCGAGGGCGGCGAGGCCGAATGGCAGCCACGCTCGACCGCCCTCGCCGGCACCACAGCCGAAGCCGACCTTCAGCATCCGCAACGTGGGCGGAACCTCACCCACGAAGCCGCTCGGGCCACCGCACGCTCCGAACGTGAACGGGGGCTCACCGACCGCCCGAATCCGCCCCAGCGCGTTGTAGCGATACGGTCCGGCCGTCTTCATCGTGAGCGTCCATTCGGAGCCGTCCCGCGGACCGAACGTCACTCCGAACGCGCAGAAATAGGCCCGGAGATCCCTCGCCCGGTTGACGAAGTGCGCCCTCGAGCCGGCGAAGGAGTTTTCCTGCGCATCGCGCTGCTGCATCGACGGCAGATACTCGCGCCGCGTCAACTCCTTCCGCGCCGCGGGGAGCCCATCAGCGGTAACGCCTTTTGGCGCACCCGGGGGCGCGATCTGCCCAGGAATGGCTGGCGCCCGAGGCAGCGCGAAGGAACCGAACGCCACAGCGATGGCGACCGCGACCGAAGCGAGCTGTTGCCCCGACGGGCGCAGGAAGTCGGGTGGTTTTCTCGTAATAACAGGCCTTTGCGGAGTTCTGAATCAAACTGTAGCCTGAGCGGACAAGCCGGGACGAATCAGGGGCGGGACCGGCGTCAGTCGCAGGCGCGAAGCCTGGCGCGCAGCTTGAGTTGGGGAGGCAAAGGGCGGCGGGATGTGATGCCCGCGCGGCGTTTGAATCTCTTTTCGCGCGGTGCGTCGGTGTCGGCCACGCAGTGCTACAGGGGCCACATGCACGTCATCCAACTCGTGATCATTTCAGCAATTGTCGCAGCGACGGACAACTCGACCACGGCGTGCTCCCAGGGAGGACACGCTGCATGCCTGGAAGCAGCTTCCGCCTTCCTGTCGCCGAAACCGACTGAAAGGGATCCGGAACGCGCGATGTCGCTGCTCCAGCTTGCGTGCGACGGCGGATATGGCCCGGCGTGCACGCGCTGGGCGCAGGTTCGCGAGGAGCTGAGCGCCGAAATACCCGAGGACGCCTACCCCTGCGAGGTAAAGAAGAAGCCCTACGACGACGGACCGCCCGCGTTCGTTCTCGCGTGTGACAAGAAGTTCCGACAGCGTCACGCGTTCCGAACCGATCCCTACGAAAGGGCGTGCGAGCTCGGCGACGAAGCGGGATGTCGGAAGCAGTGGAAGCGTTTTCCGAACCAGCCGGCGCCTCGGTTTGCCTCCGAAAGCAAGCAGGTGCGACGGCTCCGAAGGTTTTCTGGAGAGTTCGCGCCCATCATCGTCCTCGATGCATCACGCCGCGTCTTCTGGTCGGTCGGGAAGGAGTTCATCGGCGCCTTCGACGCTGAAACCGGGCGCGCGGTAGGTTCGCGACGGCCGTCCGTCGAGTCACTGAATCCACACGAGTCGGACAGAATTCTCGACGCGAAGAGCCTGGGGCCGCTCGACCTCCGCGTGCTCATCCTGGTGGGGAACGAGGCCCGCGTGTGGCATCCGCTTCGAGGAGTCAGCCAGAAGCTCGACGTCCCGGGAGAGAGCGTATGTGCAGGGGCCCTGGCCGATTCTGGCGAACGCGTGGTGCTCTCGCTGGGTGGAATGCTTCGGGGCAGGCACGGCTCCTGCCACTCGGAAGCGGAGGGGGCGCGGCTTGCCACCTTCGAGGTAGACAGCGGAACTGCCATCAGGGTCCACGAAGTGCCGAGTCCTGCCTACGCGGTTGCGACGAACCACCACGGCACGGTGGTGGCGGCCGCCTCCGACGCTGGCCTGCTCGTCGCTGATGAAGAAGGCGCTCGATCCCTCACGCATCCCGGAAAGACAGAGCGCGTGCGTTATCTCTCGATGGATTCGGGTGGCAAGGTCGTCTTCGCGCAGTTGCGCTGGGAGGGCTGGGTGTGGACGAAGTGGAACCAACCGCCCAGGCGATTCGGCCAGCGCAGCGGGATGCTGTTGCCCGACGGCAAGCACCTCGTGATGCTCGATAGCGGCGAATTCGGGATCTGGAACATCGAAAAGGACAGGTGGCTCGAGGCGCCGGTCGTCATCGGACCACCGGATTACCCAACCTCCGATCTCGAGGGTTCGCGTTCCCGGATGCAGGTCAGCCGGGACGGCAGGACGATCTCCTTCCGCGACCTGGCAACGGCGGTGTTCGTCGACGTCGGCGCGACGAGACCTTCCGGGATCGCGTTGGAGGAGTTTGCCCAGGCCCTTG
>JBAWAM010000454.1:0-2604 GCA_049589315.1 Myxococcaceae bacterium | reverse complement strand
GTCCGGGCTGGGCGCCCCCGTCGACAAGATCGTCGGACTGGACCTCCGTCCCGGGTTCAGCTTCGCCACCGTCGCGGAGGAGGACGTCGCTGCGTTCGAGTCCCTCAGCGGGAAGCAGCACGGTGAGAAGGCGGTGAAGATCGAGCGCGCCCGTCCGAAGGAGGAGCGGCGCGAGCGTGAAGTGCGGCCGCGCGAGGCGGCGACCCAGCCGGGCCAGGTGCGGCTGTGGGTGGGGCTGGGCAGCGACGCGGGCCTCGACGAGCCCGGTGTGCAGAAGGCGCTCGAAGAGCTCGGCGCGCCTGCGGACAAGATCATCCGTGTCGCCCTGCGTCCCGGATACTCGTACGTCGTCGTCGCGGAGCAGGACGTCCCCTCTTTCGAGGCGCTCAACGGCAAGCAGTACGGAGAGAAGACGCTGAAGGTCGAGCGGGCGCTTCCGCCCGGACAGCGCCGGACCGATCCGCCGGGGCAGACGCGCCTGTTCGTCAGCCTCAGCCGCGACGAAGGGTTCGACGAAGCGAGCGTGCAGAAGGCGCTCGAGGATGCCGGCGCGCCCGCGGGCAAGACCATCCGCATCTCCATGCGTGACGGTTACTCCTACGCGCTGGTGCCCGACGAAGAGGTCGCCGCGTTCGAGGCGGTGGACGGCAAGCAGCACGGAGACAAGACCCTGAAGGTCGAGCGCGCGAAGTCGCGCCGCTGAGCAGAGGAGCGTCGATGAGCCAGGGCCAGAGCGTGTTCCGCGATCGACTCCTCGAGGGGAAGGTCGCATTCGTCACTGGCGGCGGCAGCGGGATCAACCTCGGCATCGCGAAGCGCCTCGCTTCGCACGGGGCGAAGACGGTGCTGCTCGGCCGGACGAAGGAGAAGCTGGACCGCGCCGTCGAGGAGATCGTCTCCGCCGGCGGCGAGGCCAGCGCGGAACCTGCCGACGTGCGCAACGCCGAAGCGGTGGGAGCGGCCCTGGCCAATGCCCGCGCCCGCTACGGAGAGATCGACGTCCTCGTCTGCGGCGCGGCGGGCAACTTCCCCGCCCCCGCGCTGGGGATGTCCCCGAACGCGTTCAAGTCCGTGGTCGACATCGACCTGCTGGGCACGTTCAACGCCTGCCGGCTCGCGTTCGAGCACCTGCGCAAACCCGGCGCGACGATCATCAACATCTCCGCAGGTCACGGGTCACAGCCGGCGGCATTCCAGAGCCATGTCTGCGCCGCCAAGGCCGGGGTGGACATGCTCACCCGCAGCCTCGCGATCGAGTGGGGTCCTGCAGGCGTCCGGGTGAACGCCATCGCCCCCGGCCCGATCGAGGGCACCGAGGGCATGGACCGGCTCACTCCCGACGAGGCCTCCCGGGAGCGCGTGATGGCCGGGATTCCGCTCGGCCGCTACGGCAAGAAGGAGGAGATCGCCGATCTCGCGCTCTTCCTCTGCACGCCCGCCGCCTCGTACATCACCGGCGCCGTGATGGTGTGCGACGGCGGCATGGGGCTGAACGGCTTCGGGATGTTCACCCAGGCCATCATGGGCGGGTAGCGCTCATCTCCGTCCGGCCATCGCCTGGATGAACTGCTCCGTCTCCGCCGTGATGCGCGCCCGCGCCGACTCCGCTGCCGCCCCGCGAAGGTTCAGCTTCGTGACCGCGTACGGGTCCGTCGGAAGCTCCGCGAGCGCGCGTGCCCGCTCCAGCGCGACCAGGTGCGCGTCATCCGCGACGCTCTCCGCCACCCGGAGCCTCAGCGCCTCGTCCGGGTCGATCAGCCGGCCGTGCATGATGAGGTCCACCTGCGCCGACCACGGCAGCGCGAACCGCGCCACCTCCACCCCGTAACCCGGCACCGGCATCCCATTGGGAACCTCGTTCAGCCCGAACTTGAACGCGCCGTTCTGGAAGATCCGGACGTCCGCCGCGTAGGCCAGCATCGCGCCCGCGCCGATCGCGTGTCCCGTGACCTCGGCCACCACCGGTTTCGGGAAGGTGAAGATCCGCAGCACGCACTCGCCGAAGGCAGAGAGCAGCGGTGCCCACTCCGTGTCCTTCAACGAGGGAAGGACCTTGAGGTTGAGCCCGGCGCTGAAATAGCCCGGTCGGCCCCGATAGAGCAGCGCCGTCGCATCCGAGCGCTCAACCTCGTCCAAACGCTCAAAGAGCTCGTCGAACTGCGGCCTCGTAAAGGTGTTCGCCTTCCCGTCGTCGTGGGACAGCACGGCGACCGCGCCGTCGCGGCTCAGCTGGAATGTGCTCATGAATCCTCCTTGTGGCGTCGGACCGTACGCCATCTCCGGCCGCGGCAGCGGAGGATCAATCAGGCTGCAGCAGCCTGTTCTCCTCGATCTCGGACCGGCTGCACACGGACACCCCGCCCTGCGTCCCCACGGTCTCCACGTCGACGACCGCGTCCGGATCACGGAACGAGAGCTGCCCGGGATGGCCCGACTGCTACAGGCGCTCCAGCAGGAGGTCATCGAGCACGTGCTCTTCGTCCATGCTGGAGATCCGGCCCTTGAAGCCGCGGCGGTGCAGCCGCACGTGGAACGACTTGCCCGCCAACTCGGGGACGAAGGCCTCGACAGCTCGCCGGGCGCGCTCCTCGAACTCCTCCCTGC
>JBAWAM010000453.1:0-6328 GCA_049589315.1 Myxococcaceae bacterium | reverse complement strand
GGCTGCCTCCGGGCGGCGGAGGAGGTGGCGGGGCCGGCGGAGCCTCGAAGAACACCAGCTCGACCGGCGGGGCCGGCGCCCTTCGAACGGGACCGTCGAGGTTCGTCGCAGCAAGGATGGCCGCCGCGTGGAACGTGACCGCGAACACCGTGGCCCAGGCGAGGCG
Source organism: Myxococcaceae bacterium (assembly GCA_049589315.1). Taxonomy (GTDB): domain Bacteria; phylum Myxococcota; class Myxococcia; order Myxococcales; family Myxococcaceae; genus JBAWAM01. The sequence continues at coordinate 6,162 of JBAWAM010000453.1, read as the reverse complement.
ACGCCAATCCTCCCTTCGCCGGGATGGGATCATGCGTCGGCCCACTGGCGGAGGAGGTTGTGGTACACGCCCGTGAGGGTGAGCAGCGTCGGGCTCTTCGGCACCTCGCGGTTGAGCTGCACGATCGACATGTCCAGGTCGAAGAGCAACGCACGCTGGGTCACGTCGCGAACCATGCTCTGGATCCAGAAGAAGGAAGCCAGCCGGGTCCCGCGCGTCACCGGCGTCACGTGGTGGAGGCTGGAGGCGGGGTAGACGATCAGGTCGCCCGCGGGCAGCTTCACCGAGTGCGTTCCGTAGGTGTCCTCGACCATGAGCTCGCCGCCGTCGTAGCTGCCCGGATCGGAGAGGAACAGGGTGGCCGAGACGTCCGTGCGGATCCGCAGCGGCGTTCCGGTGAGCGGCCGAACGGCGTTGTCCACGTGCGAACCGAAGGTCATCCCCACGTCGTAGCGGTTGAAGAGGGGAGGGTAGACGCGCAGCGGCAAGGTCGCAGAGATGAAGAGCGGGCTGCGCTCGAGCGCGCCGAGGACCAGGTCCCCCAGCTCGCGGGAGATCGGGCTGTCCTCCGGAATCTGCGCGTTCCGCTTCTGCTTCGCCGACTGATGACCGGCGGTGGCGACGCCATCGACCCAGCTCGCTGCGTTCAGCACGCCGCGGCAGCGCGAGACCTCTTCAGGGGTGAGGACACCAGGAACGTGAACCATCATGTTGCGACCCCTAGAAGCGCATCCGCGCGGTGAGGTTGGCGGAGCGGCCCGGCGCGGGAACCGCGTGCCCGCCCGAGGTCTGCGCGTAAAACAGCGCGTCGCCCAGGTTGTTGAGGTTGAGCTGGAACTCGGCGGGGCCCCAGATGTAGCTGGCGAAGGCGTCGAACCGCCAGTAGCCGGGGACGCGGTTGAACGCGGCCGTCTCCGAGCTCGGGTTGTTCACGGTGAACTCGCTCTGGTACACCGCGCCGCCGCCGAACCGGAGTCCCCTGATCACTTCGACCGTCGTCCACAGCGAGAGGCTGTGCTTCGGCGTGTTCGGGAGCGGCTGGCCCACCAGGTACGGGTTGCTGTGCTCGAGGATTCGCGAGTTCATCAGCGTGTAGTTGGCGAAGGCCTGCCACCTCCGCCAGATCGTCCCGGCCGCGCCGACGTTGAAGCCTTCGACCCGCTGCATCCCGTCGAGCACCTGCGGCGGCCCCTCGGGGTCGAGGTTGGGCACGCGGGCATTCAGCTTGTCGATCCGGAAGGCCGAGCCGCTCAGGCTCAGGCGATCCTCGAAGAGGTCCGCCTTGGCTCCCACCTCGATGATCCGGTTCTGCTCGGGATCGAGGGTTTCGCTCCCGTCGGTGAGGGTGCCTGCCTCCGCGGTCGGGTTGGAAGAGGTTCCGTACAGGCCATACAGCGAGGTCCTCTCGAGCGGGTGGATCACCAGTCCGGCCCGCCAGTTGAACATGCGATCCAGACGCTGGACGTCCGTCTGCGAATCGGGCGCGTTGCGCTGGTAGTCGGTGGAGAGCAGATCGAACCGCGCTGAGCCCAATACCTCCAGGTACTTCGTGATCTTCACCTGGTCCGACGCGTAGAGGCCCGCGCCGAGCTGCTGGGTCTGGTTGTCGTTGGCGAAGGTGCGGTTGACCTCGTAGCTCCCCGTCGGATCCGGGGTGAACAGGTCCGCCGGCGGGTTGGAGGCGCCGACCTGGGGGAGGTTGTAGCGGCTCTGGTCCCGCGTCTCGCGCGACAGCTCGAGCCCCGCGTTGAGCGCGTGCTCGAGCGGGCCGGTGGTGAGCTCCCCGCGCAGATCGGTCTGGTTGATCAGGTAGGTGTTGTCCGTCTCCGTCTCGAAGCGCTGCCGGCCGACAGAGGTCGGCTGGTCCGCGGGCGCCAACCCACGCGGGGCGGTGACCCGGGCGAAGCGGTCCACCCGGCCGAAGCGAAGGGTGTTGCTGAGCAGGCCGCCGAAGTCGTGCGTGATGCGGGCGGTGCCCACGTGCGCGTTCACCCGCTCGTCGTCCGAACCGCGCAGGCCATAGAAGGCGCTGCGATCCACGCCCAGGCTGGTCGAGACGGGCGCGCCGGCGAAGTACGGGTGTCCGTAGTCGGGGACGCTGTCCTCGTGCTGGTAGAGGTAGTCGACCTCCAGGACGGTGCGCTCGCCCAACTGGAGCCGCGCCGCCGGCGCGATGCCGGCTCGGTTCTCCGTCGCCTCGCTTCGCCCGGCCACCCCGGCGAGCTGCCCCGCGCCGCTGATCCGGAGCTGGAAGTCCTTGCTCAGCGCCTGGTTGGTGTCGAGCTCCAGGCGGCCGGAGGCCTCGGTTCCGCCGCTCAGCGAGACCTCGCTGAAGGTGGTGGAGACAGGCTTGCGGGTGAGGAGGTTCACCGCGCCGCCGGTGGAACCGCGCCCGAACAGGACCGAGGACGGGCCGTAGAACACCTCGACGCCGCCGAGGTTGAAGGTGTCGCGGGTGAACCAGCCCAGGTCCCTCACGCCGTCCCGGAACACGTCGGTCTGCCCGGAGAACCCGCGGAGGTTGAAGGTGTCTCCCTGACGCCCACCTTCGCCGGCGGACACGGTGATGCCGGACACGTTGCGCAGCGCGTCGCGCACCGTGGTCGCCCGCTGCTCCTGGATCACCTTCTCCGGGACCACCGTCACCGACTGCGGAGTGTCGACCAGCGGCGCAGCCACCCGCGCAAGCCCGCTCTCTCCGGTGCGATAGGGCTCTGCCTCGCCCTCGACGTGCACGGTGGGCAGGACGAACTGCTTCTCCGCGGACTTCTCCTCGGGGGGACCGCTGGACTCCTCCGCGAAGGCGCCTCCGGTGGCGAGGAGCGAGGCGATCCCGAAGAGCGGTCCGAAGGGGCGCATGCGCTGCTTCGAGCGGATGCAGGGGACGGTGGGCGGAGCGGGTTTTTTCATATGTTGTATTTGGTTTTGAGAATCATTATCAAAACGAACGGACCGCAACGTACACAGCCGGAAGGGGCGATCGCAAGATGGACGTGGGGGCAGGCGCGGCGCGAAAGAGACGACGAATCAGCGTCGCTTATGTCTGGTGCGAAGGATTCGCCGTCCTTTCAGGACGACGCCTTCGGCCTCGAGCCGCGGGCGCTGCTCGGACGCGATCTCTTCGGCCAGGGTCCGGTCGGCTCGCACCACCCTCCACCAGGGGACGTCTCCGAGTCGATGCAGCGCCTTCACCACGGCGCGCGCACCTCCGGGGCGACCGGCGAGGAGGGCGACTTCGCCGTAGGCGAGCACGGTCCCGCACGGAATCGACGCGACGACCTTCTTCACGGCGCGTTCGAAGTCGGTGAGCTCGCGGGCATCCTGCGGGGCGTGGCCCATTCGGGGTCCTCACTCCTGGAAACGACAACGCCCGGACCTGTGAAGGCCCGGGCGCGTCCTCAAGCACTGCGTTCGACGGAGGTCAGCCCTGCGGGGTCTGTCCGCCGCCGCCTTCGACGAAGGACTTCAGCCGCTTGGAGCGGGACGGGTGACGCAGCTTCCGCAGCGCCTTGGCCTCGATCTGGCGGATGCGCTCGCGGGTCACCTCGAAGTCCTGACCGACCTCCTCGAGGGTGTGGTCGCTCTTCTCGCCGATGCCGAAGCGCATGCGGAGGACCTTCTCCTCGCGCGGGGTCAGCGTGGCCAGCACCTTCCGGGTCTGCTCGGCCAGGTTCATGTTGATGACCGCGTCCACCGGGGACACCAGGCTCTTGTCCTCGATGAAGTCACCGAGGTGGGAGTCCTCCTCTTCGCCGATCGGGGTCTCGAGCGAAATGGGCTCCTTGGCGATCTTCAGGACCTTCCGCACCTTGTCGAGCGGGAGCTCCATCTTCTCCGCAATCTCCTCCGGCGTCGGCTCGCGGCCGATCTCCTGGACGAGGTAGCGGCTGGTCCGGATGAGCTTGTTGATCGTCTCGATCATGTGCACCGGGATGCGGATGGTGCGGGCCTGATCGGCGATGGCGCGGGTGATGGCCTGGCGGATCCACCAGGTCGCATAGGTGGAGAACTTGTAGCCGCGCTTGTACTCGAACTTGTCCACCGCCTTCATCAGGCCGATGTTCCCCTCCTGGATCAGGTCGAGGAACTGCAGACCGCGGTTCGTGTACTTCTTCGCGATGGACACCACCAGGCGGAGGTTCGCCTCGACCAGCTCGGACTTGGCGCGATCGGCGTTGCGCTCGCCGCCGCGGATCGCCTCGTAGTTCTTCTTGAGCAGCTCGTAGGGGAGGTTGGCCTCCTCCTCGACCTTCTTGATCCGCCGCACGGCCATCCGCACGTCGCGATCGAGCGCGTCCATCTGCTCCGGCGTGATGTTCAGCCGCTTCTGCAGCTTCTTCGCCGTCGCCGGGTTCTCGCGCGACTCGCGGAGCATCGGCCGCAGCTCCTTCATCGGCATCCCGTAATGGCGCTCGATCTCGCGGAGCTCGCCTTCGGCCTTCTCCACCCGGTCGATCATCCCGCGCAGGTTCAGGACGATGCGGTCGATCTGCTTCTTGTTCAGCCGCATCTCCTCCAGCACGTCCATCATCTTCGTGCGGAGGTCGCGGATCTCCTGCTTGATCTCCTTGCGGCGGACCTCGGTGATCTTCTTCTTGGAGTTGAGGTCCTCGTCGAGCGCTTCGCAGTCCTTGTCGAACTTCTTGATGCGATCGATCTGCTTGCAGATCTGCTCGATCTTGTTGAGCTCCTGCTGATTGAGCTGGGCCTGGGTTCCCTCCTCGCCCTCGCTCTCCTCCGGTGCCTCCTCGGACTCGCTCTGGTTCTCCTCGGGCGCGTCCTTGATCACCTCGCGGACCCGGAGCTTGCCGCTCTTCAGCTTGTTGCCGATGTCCAGGATGTCGAGCACGGCGACGCGGCACGCCAGCAGCGCACGGAGGACCTCCTTCTCACCGTCTTCGATGCGCTTGGCGATCTCCACCTCGCCCTCGCGGGTGAGGAGGGACACCGATCCCATCTTGCGCAGGTAGAGGCGAACGGGATCGTTGGAGCGGCCACCGGGCTCGTCGTCCGGCTCCTCCTCCTCCTCCTCTTCCTCTTCCTGGGGCTCCTCGACCGCGACGGTGGGCTTCACCTCGGCCGCGCTGGCCGCCTTCTGGGCGTCGACGATCTCGATGTCGTTGTCGCCGAACATGGACATCACGTCGTCGATCTGATCCGACGACACCATGTCCGCGGGGAGGGCGTCGTTCACCTCGTCATAGGTGAGGAAGCCCTTCTGGCGGCCGGCCTCGAGGAGGTCCTTGACCTCCTTGCGCTCCATCAATTCGTCGTCGAGCTCGTCGTCCTCGGCGTCGGGATCGACCTCGACTGCGGCGGCCAGCTCATCCGCGGCCTGCTCGGGATCGAGATCGTCGTCGGCCCCTTCGGCGGAAGCCGGCGCACCCGCCTTCTTCACCTTCTCCTTCGAAGCCTTCGTCTCCGCCGCTTCGGCTTCAACGCGCGCGGACTTCTCCTTCGCGCCCCCGGCCTTCGCCTCGGTCTTCGCCGCGGCCTTCTGACCCTTCTTCTTCGGGTCCTTCACTTCATTCTTCGCCGCTTTGCGGACGATGGGGGCCGTAGCCTTGCTGGACGACTTCTGCGTGGCCATTCGAAGACTTCTCCTCTTGGAGCCTTGACGTACTGATGTACGGAAAAGAACGGGTGGTCCTACCGCAAACCGGCGGACGGTGACAAACGATCTACGGCGCGCGCGCTAAACCGCTCGACAAAGGTCGTTTCTTCCCCTGCAATCCGGTGTCAAAGCAAGTTTCGCTTCATTTCTAGCAGCTCGATCCGTTCCTCGATCAGCTGCCGGGTTTCCTCAGTCAGGTCTGCCGCGCCCGTTAGCCTGCCGGTTTCCCGGGCGATATAGGCGAGACGTTCATCGATTCGCCGCATTTTCAGCTTCCGACACGCGGCCTGGAAGAACGGTTCCAGGTCGGATTCAGACGACGGAAGCTCCCGGGCCGCCCGCTCCAGTGCCTTCTTCAGGACCGGAGACGCTTCAAACAGCGCGTCCTCCGGAGATCGTCCCGTGGAGAGGTGGTGGATCAGGGCGCGAAGACCGGGATGGGCCAGTTCGTCGCGCACCCGTTGCTCGTCCTTGTGGAACAGCGTCGGTCTCCTCAGCAGGGCTCCCGCGAAGAGGGTTTCGACGGGATCCGGGGCGCGCTCGGGCGG
>JBAWAM010000452.1:0-3096 GCA_049589315.1 Myxococcaceae bacterium | reverse complement strand
CCACGCCAGGTGTCGCTCACGCGGTCGTAGTGGAGCTGCTTCTCCAGGCCGAACGGGAAGTAGGCCGTCACCCGACGCGCGCTCTTCGGCGCCTTCACCGTGATGATCGGATCGCCGGGCGGGATCTCCTCGCGAGACAGCTCGCCGAACACGCCCGCGTAGGAGGTGCCTTCGGGCAACTCGACCGGGACCATCTCCTTCACGCCCGGGTTCGAGGGATCGGTCCGGACGACGTTCTCCACCGCCACGAATGAGGTGTACTGGCTCATCAGCGAGTACTGGAGCGCCGTCTGCGTGATCTCGTTCACCAGCTCCGGCGTCTCGCCGCGATAGGTCTGCCCCATCAGGTCCTGGATCCGCTGGCGCGCCCAGAGGCTCTTGAGCGACGCGTTCTCCGGCGCCTTCTCGGGGAGCTCGACGCGCAGCTCGAACGTCCGAGGCTCACCGCGCACCTCACCGTTGATCCGCAAGATGCCCTCCCCGGATCCCTTGAACCTGGCGATGAGGAACAGCGGCTGTCCCTGGAACAGGTCCGGGAGGGTCTTCGGGTACACGTCGAACAGGGGCAACGCGTCGGTGTCCGCCTTCAGATTCGTGAGCACCGGCCCCCGGATGCGCTGCTCGAACTCGCGCGCGACCTCCTCGTCGGGGCGCTGCAGGTTGACGAAGGTATGGGCGCCACGCCCCAGCTCGCCCATCGAACGGACGAGGTGCCGGTTCACGTCGTTCCCCACCCCCACGGAGAAGATGCGCGTCTGCGGCCGCAGCGCCCTCTGGAGCGTGGAGAGCACCTGGTCGTCGTTTCCGATGAACGCGTCGGTGAAGAACATCACCATGCGCAGGCGTGTCGGGTCGTTCGCCGGCGTCATCGCCTCCCGGACCGCCACCTCCACATCCGTTCCGCCGCCACCCCAGAAGCGCTCGACGTACGGCAGCGCACGCGACACGTTGTCCGACGTGTTGGGAACCGCCTGCGGTGCGAACCGGGTGACCACCGTATCGAAGTTGAGAATCTGGAAGGTGTCCTCGGGGTGGAGGTGCTGGAGCACCTCGCGGGTGATCGCCTTCGACTTCTCGATCGGGAGGCCGGACTGGGAACACGAGGTGTCGAGCACGAAGTAGATCTCGCGCGGGACCACCTCCGCATCGGCAGGCGACAGCTGCGGCTGCAGCATCACCAGCAGGTAACCGGCGTCGTCCTTCGGGTCGCGGTGGATGAGCGTGGCGGCCTGGATGTGCTGCCCGGCGGTCCGCCATTTCAAGGTGAAGGTCTTGTTCGGGACGGTGTCGTGCGGGGCCAGCTCCACCCTCGCCTTCGAGGCCCCTTCGCGCACGATGCGGACGTCATGAGAGGTGCTCTGCAGATCGGACAACTCGACGCCGCTGTCGATGCGCACCGACACCTGGATGTCGTGACCCGAGCGGACGTCCGGCGGCAGCACCGGCGGTGTGATGCGCGAGGCGTCGCTCACGGTCGTCGTGTCCGGCGCCGTCCCCTCGCCCCGGCGGAAGGAAAGGGCCTGGCCGCCGATGTAGCGGGGACCGACGGTCATCGGAAAGTTGAAGGCGTACTCGCCGCCCTCGTACTCGAGCCGCTCCACGTAGTGGATTCGCACGCGGATCTGCTCACCCGGAAGGATGTTGGCGATCGACTGGGTGAAGATGTTGGGCCGCTCCTGGTCGAGCAGCGCCGCCGTCTTTCCCTCGGCCTTCGCCTGTTCGTAGAGGGCGCGTGCCTGGTCGCGGGTCTTGATGACGCCGCGGATCACCCGATCGCCGATGACGATCTCCATTCCGTCGACCGCGGCCAGCTCCGGCAGCGGGAAGACGTAGATGGCCTCGAGCGGGTCCGTATACGGGTTGCTGAACACCTGCGTCACCGTGACGCTGGCGAGAAAGCCGCTCACCTCCGCCTCGACCTGCGTGTGCTCGAGGCTGAAGGTGAGCGGCTGGTTGGGCTGCCCGGACGCCGCGTTGCGCAGGACCGCGTGGAGCGAGCCCTGGGTCACAGCGCCGGGGCTGAGCGGTGCCTGCGGCTGCGGCTGGGCGATGGCAACGGAACACACGACGAGTGCGGCGAGCGTGACTCGCATGAAGGGATCTCCTCGAGAGGGAAGCGCAGCCCCGAGAATGCAGTCGGCTTGCCAACGCGTTTCCCGGGTCCCGAGCCCCGTTTCGCGGTCCGTGCGACACGAACCTTCAGCTCGAGTGCGGCCACCCAGCCGCACGCGGCGCGACTTCACGGGCCAGTGACAAGTCCCGAGATGTGCAGCTTCACCAGCGGATTGTTCGCCTCGGTGTAGACGACGTCCGAAGCCTTCCCCACCTCCCGTCGAATGATCACGTCGACGAAAGACTGGGTCGTGTCCCGAGCCATCGCGAACAGACGCCCAGAGCCATCGAGCCGCGCATGCATGGGAGATGCGGTATTCGCTGGCAGTGGGCCGTAGGTTCCGATGAGCGTCGCGCCGCCGCTCGTGGATACCCGCCATAGCTCGGGTGCAGCGGATACCGTGAGTCCGGCGACGGCGACATAGAAGCCATCGGGAGCATTCCAACGCGTGTCAATCCAGCTTCGTGCCGGAAGGCCGGCGATCGTCACCTTGGCGAGCGTCTCCAGATTGACGACGCTGCTCTGGGTCAGCACCCAGCCGCTGCTTCCGAGCGAGATGAGCGTGCCCGAGCTTTCGTCGTAGATCACTGCACCGTCTGCGTCTCGCCACAGATTCCTGCTCTGCGAGCAACGCTGAAGCACGACCCCATCTGGAGAGATCCGAAACGCCATCATCCGGTCCGAAGCGGAGGAGCACGGAGACATCACCACCGGATCGTTCGCAAGCACCTCCGAAGGATACGTGCCCGAGTACGAGCACTCATCGCAGTGGTACTCGCGCAACAGGTCTTCGAAGGTGTTCGAGTACAGCAGCCGCCCGTCTGTCGGGCGAATCATTGCGCTGCGCACATCCAGTTGCCCGAGCCTTGCTGTCCACGCAGAGAGGGAGAAGAGCGCATGGTTCGTCGTGAATACCGGAATAGCGCGTTGTTCACCATGCTCCGGAGCGCGTGCTTTCCCGAACTCGGTCGTTCGACTTGTCG
>JBAWAM010000451.1:0-2453 GCA_049589315.1 Myxococcaceae bacterium | reverse complement strand
CATATTGTTTAGATGAGGTTGACTGAATCCTACTGTGCCTTTGGCATTTGTAGTTACAGGTGGAACTTCTTTGTCTCCAGAAAGGCTGGCTGTAAATACGTCTGTCGTCGCTAAAACCTTAGGCATGTTTGTCATTATTGTTGTTGATGTCAGAATCAACACGGAAGCAATCGCTAAAATTGCGGCCGCAGAATGTATACTTTTGTCTTTCATTGGGTCTAAATAATGTAACATATAATTTACATATTGCGTAAAGTTTAAACGTACCACGAACGAGCATAAAATATAGAGGACAATAGGTCCGAGAAATTTTCTAAAAAATTTAAGAGCATTGATACTAATACTATATTGTTGAAAAGGAATTATTACGTTATGAAGTCAGCAATTATTACGAGTTTAATAGTCGCAATGATTTTCACGAATATCAGTTTAATGCAAAGGTATCAGCAGAGTCAGGAGTTGGGAAAGATGTATTCAAGGTGGTTGTCAGTTTATTTGGAATAACCAATTCAACAAAAGACATTGTGACATTAGTCAATGTAAAAGATCAGACCAAGATCAAATTGTTCAATGTCGAAAATCCGGAAACTGAAGGACAAGATAAGGTGAGTTATGTAATTGCTTTTCAGAATTTCAATAGGGAAGATACTTTTTATTGTCCTGCAATTATTCCTTATCGCATGAAAGTAAAAAAGGGTGCTGAAAACAGAGATCTGGCTATTTGTAACAATTGTCTGTGGTCGGTATCGCTGATAAAAGGCTCCAAAGTGTTCGATCGGTGTCCTGTGTGTAAAGGTGAGAAAATAGAAGTTATCCCTGTTGAAGATTATGAGAATTATAAATTATCGATAAGTCGAAAAAGAGGGTTGAGCATAGACTTTACCGGTAATGTTTGAAGATACCTTACGGAGACACTAAATTCGCTCTATCATCATTTGACGCTTTGCAAGTGATCTCATGTACTCGCTTTATTACTTAGGTTAAGAGATTCAGGCGGGTTCATCATCTCATAGGCTTTTTCCTGTCAAAACGAATAGTAACGCCGCGTTTATCATCGTATGATATAGAACATATCTCATCTATGTTCATAGGAATTTTGGAAACAACCCTGCTACAATCGGGGCATTTTTCAACCATACCGCGCCGATTGAAACATATAAGAGACCAATGACAAAAATCACATAATTCTAATATGATCTCTGGTAATTTTTCTCCGCTAATTTTATGCTGAATGGTGTTGATATCTTCAGTCGGGATTATCTTAGACTCCGGTGATTCATTGTCTGTTGGTAAGTCTGGAAAATCCACTTCATTATCTATATGCTAGAAAGATACTTATTAATTTCCTCTTCTGACGTAATAATTGTTACTGGATTATTCCCTAAAGCCTCGACAATCACACTCATTACAGTATTTATCGCCGTCCTTGTCCGTGAAGTGGTTCGCCTTAAGATGATGACATAGAAGACATATGTCCGATTTGCTACTCAACAAGGTAGTTTAGGCCTTTAATTTATTATATCTTATCTTTAGAATGGGAACGTCCTTTGCTATTCTCTCAAACTTTATTTTGTTCTAATTCTAAAATTGGTGACGTATGCAATCAGGGAAAATAGTTTTGGTAGATATTAGCACTCGAAAACTTCAGTTGTATGCCCAACAAAAGTATGGCACTTACACTTTTTGCAATAGTCATGGCCATCCTTGTCAGTAAGATGAAATTCTCTAGTGTGATAACACCGAACGCATATAATGGATTTGTTGCGGATGTCTTTGGTCATTTTCCCTTGTAAATAAGTTGGTAATTTCGAATTATAAGTAATCGGTTTGCAAGGCAATGCACTGCAAGTATGCCTATTCTTTTTGATAACCTTTCAAACTTGGCTTTAAAGCCCGCAATCCCTTATAGTGAGTGGTGTTGAGTCAGATGAATGATTAATTTACCTAGTTTAGAAGCAGGTATTATTAAGTATACTAAGAATAGACTACCGATTAGTAAAGATGGAAAGCGCTCATCGTAAAGGTGGAATATATATAAACAATTAGTGGAAAAATTGTCTACTGGTGAGTTCCAAAAAATGGAATGGAAGCCGAGTTTCTTTCGGTTATTACCCGAATTAGAATTTTTATCAATGCACGGACATTTACGGAACATAATATGGAATCTGCTCATTGTGAAAGCCTTCAATTATGTTGCGTGGGGGTATAATTACGGCGAAAAATAAGGACGGCAAAGGCTAACGAACTTTCTTTAGTTAAGGACCAAACAAGTTCAGATCAATCTGTTACGAGTGGCTCAAGCCCTGCTGATCCCATGTCGGGAAAATGGTTTGATACTGATAAAATTAGACCAAAGGGATTTGTAGAATATGCTGCCGAGAATGTGAAACCCGGCAATTACTCTTTCTACTCAACAACTGATCCGAAGGTTAAGGGGCTAATGGTAGTGATAC
>JBAWAM010000450.1:0-9890 GCA_049589315.1 Myxococcaceae bacterium | reverse complement strand
CCTCGATCGCGCCGGTGAACGCGCCCTTGACGTGGCCGAAGAGCGTCGACATCGCGGAGTCGCCGCGCAGCGTGGCGCAGTTCACTTCGACGAACGGTCCGTCGACCTGCCGGCGGGTCTTCTTCAGTTCGTACAGCTTCTTCGCGAGCTGCGACTTTCCCGATCCCGTGGGGCCGATCAGGAGGATCGGATCAGGCGAGGCGATCGCCACCTGTTCTAGCCGCACGACCATCCGGTTGAACGCCGCGTTCCGCGTGTCTATCCCCGACTTGAGGAACGAGAGCCCTTCGCGTTGCTGCCGCTTGAAGCGCGACGCGAGCTGGTCGTACTTCGAGAGGTCCAGATCGATGACATCGTAGGAGCCGGCGACGCTCCCCTTCTGCTCGCGCGAGGGAGGCGAGGTCTGCACCAGCCGCGCAGGCAGGTACCTCGACTCCGTGAGGAGGAACATGACGATCTGCACGATGTGCGTGCCGGTGGTGATGTGGACCAGGTAGTCCTCGCGCTCCGGCCGGAACGGGTACGCCTTCGCGAAGTCGTGAAGCGCGCCGTAGACCTCGCCCAGGTTCCACGGGTCCTTCAGCTCGACCACGTGCCTCCGCACCTCCGTCTCCGGCGAGACCTGAGCGATGTCGGAGGAGATCGTCTCCGCGAGCGACGTGAACCGACTCTGGTGAAGCAGCTCGAAGCGATCGACGAGGAGGTCCTCGTGCTGACACAGCGAAACCGTCGGTCGCCAACGTTCCCACCGTTTCGGGCCGGCCCCCGCGTCGAGCGTCGGTCCCAGCATTCCAATCACGACCAGCGGCTTGCGTGCCATCTCCAGGAATCTAGGCTATTCGCCCAAAGGATAAGCCTGGATTCATGCGGGCCTCGTGATTTCCATGGGTTGGCTCCGGCACGCATCCTGCTCTCTGGTTACCCATCACTCACGGAGAACGACCCATGCGAACCGGAAACTACGAAGTGCTCACCTCTGACGGCGCGCCGGTGAAGGCCTGGACGGTCGGAGTGCCGTTCGAAGAGGAAGCGAAGCAGCAGCTCCGCCGCATCGCCTCGCTCCCGTTCATCCACAAGTGGGTGGCGGTGATGCCCGACGTGCACCGCGGAATGGGGGCGACGGTCGGGAGCGTGGTGCCGACTGTTCGAGCGGTGATCCCGGCTGCGGTGGGCGTCGACATCGGCTGCGGGATGATCGCGGCGCGGACCAGCCTCACCGCCTCCGACCTGCCCGATGACCTGAAGCCGCTGCGGCTCGCGATCGAGAGTGAGGTCCCCCATGGACGCACCGACAATGGAGGCCGGAACGACAAGGGTGCGTGGAACGCGGCCTCGCTGCCGACCGAGACCGCTCAGACCTGGGCCGCACTCGAACCCGGATACCGCGCGATCGTGGAGAAGCACCCGAAGATCGATCGGGGTCAGCACGTCGGCCACCTCGGTACGCTCGGGACCGGCAATCACTTCATCGAGCTCTGCCTCGATGAAGCCCAGGCCGTCTGGGTCATGCTCCACTCGGGCTCGCGCGGGGTCGGCAATCGGATCGGGAGCCACTTCATCGAATTGGCGAAGCAGGACATGCGCCGTTGGTTCGTTTCGCTGCCGGACCAGGACCTCGCCTACCTCCCGGAGGGAACCGAGCACTTCGCGGACTACGTCGCGGCGGTGTCCTGGGCGCAGGAGTACGCGCGCTTGAACCGGGAGTTGATGATGAAGGCGACGATCCGGGCGCTGCAGGGGGTGAAGGCGCTGCCGCCCTTCGAAGCGTCTCTCGACGTGGTGAACTGCCACCACAACTACATCAGCCGTGAGAAGCACTACGGCGAGAGCGTCATCGTGACCCGGAAGGGTGCAGTTCGGGCGCGCGCGGGCGAGCTCGGAATCATCCCAGGCAGCATGGGAGCGCGGTCCTACATCGTCCGCGGAAAGGGGAACCCGGAGAGCTTCGAGAGCTGCAGCCATGGGGCGGGACGGGTGATGTCACGCACCGAGGCGAAGAGGCGCTTCACGCTCGAGGACCACGTGCAGGCAACTCTCGAGGTCGAGTGCCGGAAGGACGCAGAGGTGATCGACGAGACCCCGGCCGCGTACAAGTCGATCGACGCGGTGATGAAGGCGCAGGAGGACCTGGTCGAAGTGGTCCACACGTTGAAGCAGGTCGTCTGTGTGAAGGGGTGATGCGCGATGAAGACAATCGATGGATCGCGGGGCGAAGGCGGCGGGCAGATCCTGCGGACGGCGCTCTCGCTCTCGATGGTCACCGGCGAGCCGCTCCGGATCGAGCGCATCCGCGCGGGCCGGGGCAAGCCGGGGCTGCTCAGACAGCACCTCACCTGTATCCAGGCGGCGAAATCACTCTGCGGCGCAACCGTTGAAGGCGACGAGCTCGGATCGAGCTCGCTCACCTTCCACCCTGGCTCGATCCGCTCAGGGGAATTTGCGTTCGCGGTCGGCAGCGCGGGGAGCGCGACCCTGGTGTTTCAGACCGTGCTGCCGGCGCTCCTCCACGGCGACGCGCCGACCACGCTGACCATCGAGGGTGGGACGCACAATCCGAACGCGCCGCCGTTCGATCACCTCGCGAAGGTGTTCCTCCCGTTGATCACGCGGCTCGGCCCAGGTGTCGAAGCGACCCTCGAACGCCCTGGGTTCTACCCCTCCGGCGGCGGCCGCTTCCTGGCACGGGTCCATCCCGTCGGTCGGCTTGGCGGACTCGAGCTGCTCGACCGCGGTCCACTGGAGGGGGTGCGCGTGCGCGCGTTGGTCGCCGGGCTGCCGAGGCGGATCGCCGACCGCGAGTGCCAGGTGCTGCGAGATGCACTCGAGCTCGAACGATGGGCTGTCCAGGCCGAAGAGGTCGACGGGACCGGGCCAGGAAACGTGGTCATGGTCGAGCTCCGTTCAGCGAACCTCACCGAGCTGTTCACCGGCTTTGGCGAACGCGGCGTACCCGCAGAGGAAGTCGCGCTCCGCCTCGCTGCGGAGGTGAAGCACCATCTCACGACCGACATCCCGGTCGGTGAGTTCCTCGCCGACCAGCTGCTCCTTCCGCTCGCGCTCGGCTGCGGAGGACGCTTTCGCACTGGAGAACTCTCCAGCCACGCCTCCACGCAGATCGAGCTTCTGCGCGAATGGCTCGGGGTGGAGATCCGGGCACGAGAGGCTCGCAGCGGAGGTGTCGAGGTCGAGGTGGGTAGACCGTAAGCGCAGGAGGCGTTCACGCCCGCCGACGGGCAAGCCCGAGCAGCAACAGCATCGCAAGACCGCCGATGGCCCCACTCGCTGAGCCACATCCGCAGCCCGCGGGCGGCTCACCGCCGTCACCCTCCCCGCCTGGCGCGCCCGCGTCCGGCGTGATTCCCGCGTCGGGGGTCCCCGCGTCCGCAGGAGGCTTCGGCTCCGGATGATACGCGCCGCATGCCGGCCCATCCGGACGGGCCCGCTCCATCAGAGACAACGCATACGCGCCGGCGCCGAAGCCGATCATCGGCGCGTTGAACTTCCACGCCCCGGTGTGCTCCTCATACGTCTCGGCGATCGCCAGGTAGTTCGCGTGTGACTGTGCCGTCACCCACGCGAGGAGCTGATCCGCCCGCGTGCTGCGTCCCGCACGGCGCATCGACACCTCGCCGCGGAGGTTCGTGATCACCCACTCCGCGCTGTCGTACTCGCTGCCCCAGGGGCTGAGGTCCTGCCGTCCAGCGTGATCGGTGCGGTCGTCGTTCCGTGCCCAGCCGCGCCCGTCCCCCACGCCCAGGTTCGCCTCGATCGCATCCAGAGTCGCCTGCGCGATCCTACCGGACGGATCGAACAGCCCCATCGCGATGGCGTCGAGGACGGCGGCGTCGAAGTGTCCTGCGCCCGCGCCCAGCTCCTCCAGGTTGGACGCCAGGGCGCGGTCCGCATTGGTCAGCCACGTCGCCATCGCGTGGCGAAGGTCTTCCGCCTTGTTCCGGTACAGCATCGCGCGCGGGCCGTCCCCTACCCGCGCTGCCAGTTCGGCGGCGTCGCACAGGCCTCGGGCGGCGGTGATGTTCGTATAGGTCCAGCTCCGTTCGCGCCCACTCCAGTGGGTCTCCCAGATCGAAGAGTCCTTCCGCAGGAGTCCCGTCGCCGGGTCCACCAGCTTCACCAGCGCGTCGGCGACCTTCGTCGAGATCAGGTTCCAGTTCTGATCGACCAGGGTCGTGTCGCCGCTCTCGAGTTCGTATCGACGCAACGCCCAGAGGAAGAGGCCGAAGCCGTCGAACTCCAGGTTCGGTCCAAACTCGTTGAAGTCCGTCTCCTCGACCCCGAAGCCGTGATAGCGCGTGAGCGTGATCTGGTACGGCGGCATCTCGTAGGGCTGCAGCTCGTTCCAGTCCTGGAACAGACCGCCGTCGGCGCGCAGGTAGAACTCGAGTCCTCGCCGCGCTTCATCGTGGAGCCCCAGCCCCGCGAGGGCGGAGAGCGCGTAGCTGCCATCGCGAATCCACGCGTAGGTCCACTCCCCCGGCGGGAGGCTGGCCAGGATCGCGCCCTGTCCTTTGTGCGTGACCTGCGCCGGCAGCGTCGTGGCGAAGCGACTGTGACGCGGCTCACCGTCCTTCGTCAGGAACTCGCGAAGCCAGGCGGAGTCCGTCGCCACCTGTGCCATCGACAGCATCACCGCGGACTGGCGCACCAGCGCCTCCTCGTCCGGACTCGCGCCCTCGGGCACCTCCACCCGTTCCTGGAAAGCCGCCCAGCCGGCGATCTCCGCCTGCACCAGGGCCTGTGCGGTCCGACCCGCAACGTACGCACCGAGCGCAGCCTGCACCTCCGCGCCGGCAAACGGGTCCCCGTGGTGCGCGACCACGATGCCGGCCCAAGCGTCTTTGCCCGCCTCGATCCGGCCGAGATCGAACTGGAACGCATGCGCCCAGCCATCTGCGGTCGCAGTGGTCCCGCTGACGTCCGGAAGATCCTTCACCGATCCATCCGCGACGATGTTGAAGCCGTTCTGGGGCGCAGGCGTCCCGGCATTCCATGCGGCCCGATGCGCCGGCAGCCCGAGCGAACGCGTCACCACGACGCCCGCGAACGCGCGCTCGAGGAGCTCCACGTGGCCTTCCTGCACGTCGACCACGAGGGTCTCGCCATTCTCGCCGGCATCGTTCATCACGCCGGGGCGCCCGAATCCCAGGTGGTAGTTGTGCAGCGAGAACGCCGCCACGTCATCGAGCGCAATGTTGCCCGTGTTCCGGGCCCTGACCGCCATGACGAAGCCGGCGCGAGGGAGTCCTCTCGGCGCGAAGGCATACGTGGTCAGCTCGAGCGTGCCGACCTGCTGTCTCCACGCAATGACCCCGGTTCCCCCCGTCGCGCCAGGCGCCCACGGGGCGTACCCGCTGTCGTCGAGCCCGATCGGAACCGTGGTGAGCCAGCGCTGCTGCCCACCCACCCTGATGCCGAAGAACGCGTCGTAGAGGAGATCTCGGGTCCGCACGACCTGCGGCTGGTTTCCGAGCCACACCTCGTTGCCGGCGCCGTCGAGGAGCGGTTCCTCCGTCGCGGGGAGCTGTTCCCGGAAATGGGTCAGCTTCCGCTCGGTGAAGTCCGCGAGGATGGCGGTGTGCCCGTTGGACGAGGGCAGTTTCAGGAACGAGCGGGGTATCGCCGGCTGGGCGTCGACTGAAGACGCAACGAGAAGGAGTGCGAGGCTCAGGGTGCGCGCGGAATTCATACGGGCGCGCACCCTAGCCGACCTCCACCCGGGTCGCGTCTAATCAGCTCTTCGCGATCTCGATCTCGAGAGAGAGATCCATGGCTCGCGCCGAATGCGTCAGCGCGCCCATCGAGACGAAGTCCACTCCGAGCTTCCCCAGCAGGGGCAGGCGCTCGAGCGTGATGCCACCGGAGACCTCGAGCTGAACGCGTCCGTTGGCGCGCTTCACCGCTTCACGGATCTGATCGTCGTTCATGTTGTCCAGCATGACGACATCTGCGCCCTCGTCGAGCACCTCGTCGAGCTGCTCGAGGGTCGTGACCTCGATCTCGATCTTCACCAGCCGCGGCGCGTTCTGCTTCGCGCGCCGGAGCGCCTCGCGCACCGATCCGCCGACCGCAGCGATGTGGTTGTCCTTGATCAGGACCCCATCGAAGAGGCCGAAGCGGTGGTTCGACGCACCGCCCGCGCGCACCGCGTCCTTGGCCAGCCCGCGCATGCCCGGGGGCGTCTTCCGGGTGTCGAGAACCTTGAGCCGGGTCCCGGCAACCGCCTCCGCCGCCCGCTTCGAGAGAGTGGCGATGCCGCACGCGCGCTGGATGAGGTTCAGCGCGGTCCGCTCACCGATCAGCAGCGACGACAGCCGGCCGCGAAGGGTGGCGATGACCGCCTTCGACCGGATGAACTCACCGTCTCGGGCCTGGAGCTCGATTTCTACCTCCGGGTCCACGTGACGGAACGTCCGGACGAAGGCGTCGAGCCCGGCGAGGACGAGATCCTCCTTCACCCACAGCTCGGCGAGCCCTCGGGCCTCGGGCGGAACGAGCGCGCGCGTCGTCACGTCGCCCGCGGCGCCGAGGTCCTCGTCCAGCGCCAACGCGATCAATCGGTCGAGATGATCCATTGCCTACTTCTTCTTCGCGCGGCCCTTCGCCGCCGCCTTGCGCGCGGGAGCCTTCTTCTTCGGCGCCGCCTTCCGGGCCGCCGGCTTCTTCGCGGCGATCGCCTTCTTCTTCGCCGCCGGTGCCTTCTTCGCCGCCGGTGCCTTCTTCTTCGCCGGTGCCTTCTTCGCCGCCGGTGCCTTCTTCTTCGCCGGCGCCTTCTTCGCGGCCGACTTCACCGCCCCCTTCGTCGCGGGCTTCGCCTTCTTCGCAGAGGCGGCCTTCTTCGCGGGCGCAGGCTTCTTCGCGGCGGCAGCCTTCTTCGCGGCCGGAGCGGCCTTCTTCGCGGGAACAGGCTTCTTCGCGGGAACAGGCTTCTTCGCCGGTGCGGCCGCCTTCTTCGGGCCGACTGCCTTCTTCGCCGGGGCCGCCAGCTTCTCCTTCAGCTGCTCGGGGAGCTCCTCGACCTTCGCCGCGTTGAACTCACGGACCGCGTCGTCGACGAGGCCCATGTTCATGTACGCGACGCCGAGGTCGTAGTGGTCCTGGGACGAGAGGTTCTTCGTACCCTCTCGCAGCTTCTCCAGAGCCTGCAGTACTTGCGGATCGGTCGTGTCGATCACGTTCACGCCCGCGAGCTCGTTCTTGAGCTCCTGGCCGAGATCCACCTGTCCATCCGCCGGCGCTGCCACCTTCACCTGCGCGGTCTCAGGCTTCATCTCCGTGTTGGTCGACGACGACTCTGCGGGGTTGGTCTCGGTCATACCGCCCTCCGGGGCAATGCGGCTGAGGTTCTCCTGCAACTTTGCCTTCTTTGCCTGCAGTTCCGCTACTCGCGCGCGATCCTTCTCGACAACTTCTGCTGGGGCGCGCTCGATGAAGCTGGGGGTCCCGAGCCGTTTCTCGATGCCTTGGAGCTCGCCCTCCGTCTTCGCGATCTCCTTTTCGAGGCGCTTCCGCTCCTCGTCGAAGTCGATCAAACCGGCGAGCGGAACGTAGATCTCCATGCGCGCTTCGACGTGCACGGCGGCCTGAGCCGGCTTCTTCCCCGGCGGCTCCACCCGGACGTCCTTCAGCCCGGCCAACGGCGCCAGGTAGTGCGCCCAGCGCTCGATGGTCGAGCGGAGCTCGCCGTTACCGGACTGGATGATGGCGGACACCTTCGTCTGCGGCGGGAGATTGCTCTCGCCGCGGATCGTCCGGATGCCCTCGATCGCCGCAACGATCGGCGCCATCTCCCGCTCGGCCTCCTCGTCGTCCAGCGCGGCATAGGCCACCGGGTACTGGGCGAGCATGATCGACTCGGTCTCGCGCTCGATCGGGAGCTTCTGCCAGATCTCCTCCGTCACGAACGGCATGAACGGGTGCAGCAGGCGGAGCACGTGGTCGAGCACGAACACCAGCGTGGCCTGGGCGGACTTCCGGGCCGTCGCGTCCTCGCCATAGAACGAGATCTTGGAGAGCTCGATGTACCAGTCGGCGAACTCGTACCAGAGGAACTGGTACAGGGTGTTGGCGGCGTCGGAGAAGCGGAACTCCTGCAGCGCCTCCTCGGTGGCCGCCATCGCCCGATTCAGGCGCGAGAGGATCCACCGGTCCGCCAGGGAGAGCTTGCGCTCCTTGATGAACCCGGGCTCCGGCGTGTACTCGCCGAGGTTCATCAGGGCGAAGCGCGACGCGTTCCACAGCTTGTTGACGAACGCCTTGTAGCCCGCCACCCGGTCGAGCGAGAGCTTGATGTCGCGGCCCTGCTGCGTCAGCGCGGCCAGGGTGAAGCGGAGCGCGTCGGCGCCGTGGGCGGGCATGCCCTGCGGGAACTTCTTCTTCTGCGTCGGATTGAGGTTCTCCGCCGGCGCGCCGCGGATGACGTCGAGGGGATCGATCACGTTCCCCTTCACCTTCGACATCTTCTCGCCCTTCTCGTCGCGCACCATGGCGTGCAGGTAGACGACCTTGAAGGGCACATCGCCCATGAAGTGCAGGCCCATCATCAGCATCCGGGAGACCCAGAAGAAGATGATGTCGTGGCCCGTCTCCATCACGGACGTCGGATAGAAGGTCTTCAGCTCCGGCGTCTGCTCAGGCCAGCCCAGGGTCGAGAACGGCCAGAGGCCGGAAGAGAACCAGGTGTCGAGCACGTCATGGTCCTGCTCGATGTCGCTGCCCTTGCAGGTGGGGCACTGAAGCGGACGCTCGCGCGCGACGATCGGCTGCGCCCTGGCGTAGTCGATGGACCCGGTCGAGGTCTTCGGCGCGCAATCCCGGCAGTAGTACGCGGGGATCTGGTGGCCCCACCACAGCTGGCGGCTGATGCACCAGTCGTGGATGTTGCGCATCCAGTGGAAATACACGTTGGTCCAGCTCTCGGGGATGAAGCGGGTCCTTCCCTGCTCCACTGCCTCGATGGCCGGCTTCGCCAGCGGCTCGATCTTCACGAACCACTGCGGTGACAGCCGCGGCTCGACGGGCGTGCGGCAGCGCTGACACCCGCCGATGGAGAGCTTGTGCGGCTCCGTCTTCACCAGCAGGCCCTGCTCCTCGAGGACAGCCAGCACCTGCTTGCGCGCCTCGTAGCGGTCCAGCCCCGCGAAGCGCCCGGCGTGCTCGTTCGTCCGCGCGTCCTCGTCGAAGATGTTGATCATCGGCAGCTTGTGCCGAAGGCCCGTCTGGTAGTCGTTGAAGTCGTGGGCCGGCGTCACCTTCACCACGCCGGTGCCGAACTCGGGGTTCACCAACTCCGCGTCGGCGACGATGGGGATCTCCCGTCCGACGAGCGGCAGCACCACGAAGCCTCCGACCAGCCCCGCGTACCGCTCGTCGTCGGGGTGGATGGCGACCGCAGTGTCGCCCAGCATCGTCTCCGGACGCGTGGTGGCGACGACCAGCTTGCGATCGCTCCCCTTCACCGGATAGGCGATGTGCCAGAGCGAGCCGTCCTTCTCCTCGTGCTCGACCTCGAGGTCGGAGAGCGCAGTGCGGCAGGACGGGCACCAGTTGATCAGCTTCTGATCCCGGTAGATCAGGCCCTGCTCGTACAGGCGCACGAACACTTCGCGCACCGCCGCCGAGGCCCCCGGGTCCATGGTGAAGCGCTCACGGCTCCAGTCGAGCGAAGCGCCCAGCACCTTGTGCTGCTCACCGATCCGCGCGCCGTACGTCTCCTTCCACTGCCAGACCCGCTCGAGGAACGCCTCGCGGCCGAGATCGTGGCGCGACTTGCCCTCGGTCTTCTTCAGCTCGCGCTCGACCACCATCTGGGTGGCGATGCCAGCGTGGTCCGTACCCGGGAGCCACAGCGCGTTGAAGCCGCTCATCCGCTTCCA
>JBAWAM010000449.1:0-1955 GCA_049589315.1 Myxococcaceae bacterium | reverse complement strand
TGCATGCTTCAGGACCTGGTCGGGCGGACGGAGGGGTGGCGGTGGAGAACCTGAATCAGGACGCAGCACACGTTGATATCCTTGAGGCGATGCGACCGATGCGCCGAGCCAGCTACAAAGACCTCGTGGCCCTTCCGGAAGGGGTGACGGGCGAGCTGATCGATGGAGAGCTGTTTGCCAGCCCTCGCCCGGCAGCTCGGCACACGGTCGTCGCCTCCACACTGACTTCAGAGCTGGGGGGAGCCTTCCAAAGCGGAAGATTCGGTCCGGGCGGGTGGTGGATTCTCGTCGAGCCAGAGCTCCATTTCGGAGAAGACGTGCTCGTGCCGGATCTCGCGGGTTGGCGCCGGGAGCGGATGCCACACATTCTCGACGAACCGGCGTTCACCATCGTCCCGGACTGGGTCTGCGAGATCCTCTCGCCCTCCACTGCCCGCGTGGACCTCGTGCGCAAGCTCCCGCGGTACGCGAGCGTCGGCGTGGCGCACTGCTGGCTCTTCGATCCGGCATTGAAGACGATGCAGGTGCTTCGGAACGTGGACGGCCGGTGGCTCGTGGCCTCCGGGTTCACCTCGGAAGACAAGGTCCGCGCGGAACCGTTCGAGGCACTCGAGCTCGAGCTGTCGCGCGTCTTCCCAGGAAGCTGATCCGCCGGGCGCGCTACGCCCTCTTCTGCCGCGCCTTGTGGGTCCGCGGCCGGGCGTCGTCGATCAGCGAGAGATAGTCGATCACCTGGGGCGGCGGCGGTCTCGGCGTGGTGCCCAGCGCCGCCACGCGCTTGGTGATCGCGCGCACGATGTCCGGCACGGGGCGCACTGCGTTCAGCATCGCCTGTGGTCCCTCGATCGCCTCGCCCAATGCGGCGGCGACCTTCTGCACCGGCAGCCCTCGCCGCAACAGGTCCTGGAACGAGTTCGACAGGGTCAACAGGTTGTAACCGGAGGTCTGGATCATCTCCATCGCCACCCGGAGTACTTGAGGCGCTGTGAGATGGTTGTCGCCCACCAGCACCAGGGCCGCCTGGAAGTAGTTGAAGATCGGCACCACCCGCGGGCCGTACTTCGTGAAGTAGTGCGGCGGGGTCAATCGATCGAGATGGATGAAGATCCGCCGCACCGGGTCGGCCGGGGGACTCTTCTTCCACGTCTGGACGATCCGCTTCCGGTCGTCCTGATACACCTCCGCCGCGTCCAGCACGTGCGTGAGGATCCGCTCGTCCACGCGTCCGGCGATCAGGTCCGCGTACAGCGAGTAGATGAACGCGTCCGCCTCGGCGTCATCGCCGAACAGGACCTCCTCGGCATCCTGAGGGGAATTCAGCCTGCTCTCCAGCAGCACCGGCAGCTTGTACCCGACCTGCCCGCGCAGGGCCTTGAACCGCCCCCGCAGCAGGTTGCGGACGTTGTCCTTGAGGACCAGCTCGTCCCACTCGACCTGGTCGAGCTTGAGCTTCTCCTCGAGCACCGTCCGCATCTGGGTCGGGCTCCCGCTCACGATGCAGAGGCGCGCATCTCCCTGCGCGCGGAGCTCGCGGATCAACGCCGCCGCGCCCGGGACTGCGACCTTCTCGTGCGCCTTCTGCATCGCCGTCTTCAGCAGCTGGCTGAAGGTGTCGAAGTCGGTCCGCAGGTAGGTCTTGTCCAGGTCCCACCGATAGATCTTCTTCGGCGGTCTCGGGTCGATCCGGTCCGGCAGACTCACGGCAGGCTCACTTCGGCAGGCCCTGCAGGATGACGTTGCACAGGTCGGACGTCACCGCCTTGGCCGCGACCTTCCCGGCATTGGCGATCGCCCGCGCGTTGGAGCGCCCGTGCGCCTTGATGAAGACCCGATCGAACCCGAGCACCGGCGCGCCGCCGTACTGCTCCCAATCGGTCACGGTCTTCAGCTTCTCGATCCCGGTGGAGAGCATCGCCAGCCCGGCGCGCCACCGCAGGCTCTCCTTGTACGCGTAT
>JBAWAM010000448.1:0-9247 GCA_049589315.1 Myxococcaceae bacterium | reverse complement strand
CTGTATTGGTCGTACACGCCGCAGACTTGCACTCGCCGGTGCTGGTCTCGCACTCGAACCCGCTCGGGCAGTCGGTGTTGCTGCCGCACTTCGTCACGCACACCTCGAAGGCGTCAGAGCAGATCGCTGACGAGCCGAGCACGTCGCCACTGGCGCACAGCGCGTCGGTGGTGCACTTGCAGATCATGTTGGTGTCCGTGGCGCTGATCGCCTCGCACGTCTTCGCAGAGTCGGGGCAGTCCGCCGACGACGTACACGTCTGCACGCAGACCTGGGCCTGCGGGTGACAGATCTCAGTCGTGGCGCAATCGGCGTTCGACGTGCAACCTGCGCCGCCAGGTCCAATGCCCTCGCCACACGCGGCGAACACGAAAGTCAGTGCGGCTGAGGTCAAACCGATGAGGCCAATCCTCTTCAGCATATAGGTCCCTTCCCTCTCCTGTTGTTGGGGGCTACGAAGCGGGGCGCCGGCCATCCGTCCCCAGTCATCGGGTCGCTTTCTACCCCCCCGATCCGGGGAGTCAATTGAGCCCGACGGCTCTCCAGACGATCGAGCGTTGCCATGAATTCAGCGCCGGGTGCGATCCGCGGGCGAATCTAGGCACACTGGTTGTGCGGGGTCACGAATTCGGCCGCGCTCTGTCGTCCCCACATCGGAGCAAAGGTGGTCCGACGTGCGCGCGCGCCCGCAAAACAACACGCGCACGATCGCAAGTGCGAATCGTGCGCGTGAGCTCGAGTCGAGGCTTCTTCGCTAGAACTTGAACGGGAAGTCGATCGGCGCGCCCTGCTCTTTGTGCACCGGGAACTTCATCTGCTTGATCACGCCGCCGATGCACGTGGCCAGGTAGGTGCTCTTGAACTCGGCGCTCTGCGCAGACACCCGCGTCGGCCGTCCGTTGGGCTGGATGACCCAGCGCATCACCAGGGTGCCAGACAGGTCCGGATCCCGCTTCTTCTGCTCCGCCGTGCAGGCACCGAGGGCAGACCGGTGCGACAACACGACCTGCATCACGTCCGACGAACCGAGTCGCTCGGGGACATTCTGCTGCCCGGGCGCGGGCGGAACGTACACGGCGCGGGCGGTCTTCTTCTCCTCGGTCTTCTTCGGCGTGGACTTGCCGCTACCGCCAAAGAGCGCCTCGAAGTCGTCGTCGTTGCCGCCGCTCTCCTCACGCCGCACCGGGTCCGGCTTCGGAGCAGGCTCCGGCTCAGGCTCAGTCCGCGCCGCCACCTTCTTCGGCTCGGTGGTTCGGCGGGTCTCCTTCTTCGGCTCGGGCTCCGGTTCCGGGTCCTTCTTCGCGACCTCGGCTTCCTTCGCCGACTCCGTGGGCTTCGCGGCGTCCTCGGTCTTCGCAGCGGCGTCGGACTTCGCCGGCTGCACGGGAGTCTCCGGCTTCGCCGCGGCGGCTGCGGGCGCATCGTTCTTCGCGACGACCACGGGCGCTTCCGCCGGCTTCCGGGCCATCTCGGAGATCTGCTCCTGCTGGCGGAACATCATCCACACGACCACGCCGATCAGCAGCACCACCACACCCAGCGCCGCTGCCCCGCCATAGACCACGGCCTTCGACGTCTTCTGCGAGCTGGGCGGCCGGAACACGGTCGTATACGGCGCGGGGCCGACGGTCGAAGGCGTATCGTGCTGCATCCCCAACGGCGTTCGCCCGGAGGACGACGCCTTCCCAGGCGCCTGCTCCGCGGCGTATTTCAGCACGTTGGCCGGGACCTGGACCTCCTGCGAGGGAAGATCCAGCAGGCCATGGGGCAGCTCGGACTTCTTCTCGTCCGCGGGCGGAACGTTGAAGGCGGGGGCCGGCCTGGGCGCGGGAGCGGGCTTCGCCAACGCCTCAATCTCCTCCTTCACGAGCGACGCCAGCGCGGACGCGGCGGAAGGCTTCCACCCGGTGTCCTCCTGCGGCGAAGACGCGGTCGAGGGGGCTTCGCGCTCGGCGCTCGGCTCCATGGACGACGCCACGATCACCGGCTTCTTCGGCTGCGGCGCGAGGACCGACGTCAGATCCTCCACCTCGGAGAGCGGAAGCCAGTCGGAGAAACCGGCGCGCCAGCAGAGGCTGTCCGGGCCAATCTCGCCCTCGTCCCAGTGCTGCTTGATCTTCTCCAGGGTGAGTGGCCCGACCTGCTTCTCGTCGATCGCCACGAACCAGTCGTGCCTGGCAGGGTCTTGCTTCGGCTCGGCGGCGGCCGGAGCATCGGCCCCCTGCGTCGGCGAGTTGTCGCTCCCGGACTGTTCGGTGAGCTTCCTCACCGTCGCGGCGTCGAGCACGCGCGTGCTCATGCGGTCGTCCGAGGAATCCCCCAGACTGCCACCAAGGTCTCCGAACCGGTCCTCGGTCCTGTCGACCTCCCCCGAGGTCTTCTGCTTCCCGGAGCTGAGGACCTGATCGAACACCGCGCCGATCTCGTCCTCTTCGACACCACCGAAAAGTCTGTCCACGCCACCCAGGCCCGGCCCACCGGCGACGGTCGTATCGTCGAAAGGGCCGCCGGCGCCGGAATCCGCGAGCGGATTCTGCATCACCACGGTCGCATCCGAGGGCTCCGGAGGAGGCGGGGGCGGCGGGGTGTCTTGAGGCCGCCGTACGAGAATGACGTACCCGCACTTCTTGCAGCGGACCTTGACGCCCTTCGCGCCGACCTTCTCGTCGCTGATCATGTACTGCGCGCGGCAGCTGTCACAGACGAAGCGCATCGATCCCGCAAGCTCCAGTAAAGACAAAGAAAACCGGTGAATCGTAGAGGTCGCCGGACTCGAGGGCAAGACTGCGTTCCTCTTGTCCGGCGATCTGTGACGCTTCCGGCGTCACGGCTGTTCCACCCCTCGAACAGCAACCAGGCAGGCCATCACGTCCCCTGCCTCCCATCAGCGGCGCACACTTACCTCCACAGAAGTACCCACCGCCACTCTCAGGGCGTGCAGATCGTCCGACAACGCGAACACGACCAGGTCCCGAATCTTCGAACGGGCCGGCACCCGGTAGGCATTACCGGTCTCCCCCATCACGGCGCGCTTCACCGGCTCCACCTCGCCTGCAACGAAGAGTCCGGTCCGAACGGCGGTGAGCTCCGCGCCCTCGAGGTAGTTTCTCAAATCTTCCGGCGTGGCGGTCTGGACGTACGCCCCCACCTCGCGGGTCAGGGCCATCCGCGCCTGCTGGGTCAGGGCCTTCTCCAGCAGCTTCCGCTCCTGCTCGATCGCGCGAGGATCCGCAGTGAACCGGAAGCGCTGAACCGACAGGCTCACCGCAGCCTGCAGCAGCGCCTCGAGCCGTTCGGCCGGGAGCCGCTGCGAGAAGGCCAGCTCGGGCCGGAGCAGCGCCATCGTCCGTCCGAGCTGGTACGCCAGTTCTTTCTGCGCAGCCTCGCTGTGGTCGCGCGGGAAGAACTTGCCGCCCACCTTCAGACACACCGGGTGGGTGTGGCAGATCTCGATCCCCACCAGCGGCTCGGGCGCCGGGTCGTTCGACTTGCGCTGCATCCGCTCCAGCGTCGCCACCAGGTACGGCGAGTACAGCTCCAGCGCGTCCATCCCGAGCAGCTTCGCCACGTACCGGTACTGGTGGATCTGCAGCACCTGCGAGCTCGCCACGTCGATCCGGTGCTTGCGCGGGTTGATCTGGTACTGCGCGTGCGGCGACGCGTAGTGGTGGCCCACCTGCTCGAACAGGATGGCCATCAGCTCCGCCAGCGGCGTCCTCACCTTCGGGTGGAACATGTGCGCCTTCCAGAGCCGGTCGGTGAGCGGCTGGGTCGCCTGCTCCCGCTTCTTCGCGTACGGCGTGAGCTTGGTGAGGATCTCCCGTTCGGCGTCGCCGACCTGTCCGATCAGGCCGTGCGCCACCTGCGCGGCGATCCACGCCCGGTCGTATTCCTTCCTTGTCGCCTGCAGCGTGGCCAGCGCGTTCACCACCCTCGCCGGATCGGTCGTGGTCGGCAGCGCGCGACGCCAGGCGTCCACTGCCTTCTGTTCCTCTCCGGGCCGACGCTGGGCCAGCTCGGCGAACGTCTCCTGGACCTGCGCGTCGTCCGGCAGACCGGTCGCGGCGGCCTGGTACGCGAGGAACGCGGCGTCGTCGTTCTTCTGCACCTGCCGGTACAGATCCCCCAGCGCCCGCCACAGGGTCATGCGCGCGGTGTGCGTCTCCGGCGTCTTCGGCAGGCGCTGGATCATCCGCGCGTAGTTGTCCTCGAGCAGCTTCCACTGCTTCTGGCTGGCGAGGATCTGCTCGAGCGCGCTGAACGCCTCGAGGAACCGGTGGTCGGCGTCGAGCGCGGCGTTGAACGCCATCGCCGCGCGGTCCACGTCCTTCAGCTCGTCGCGGCAGATCTCGCCCAGCGCGTACCACACCCGCTTGAGCTTGGAGGAGGCACGGAGCTCGGGCTCGGCGAGCATCTTCTCCAGGACCTCCGCCGCCTTCTGCCCCTGCCGGGTCTCCCGGTAGAGCACGTACAGCCCGTCCATCACGTCGAGCACGCTCGGGCGCAGCCGGTGCGCGGCCAGGAACGCGTCGATCGCCATGTACGGATCGCTCAGCTTGTCCCGCGCGAGCTTCGCCAGCTCGACGGCCATCCCGAAGCGGGGCTCCTCCTCGAGCACCTTCAGCAGGCTCTGCCGATACTCCGCCGCCTTCTCCCAATTCCCCGCGGCGTCGGCGATCTGTACCAGCGCCCGCAGCGACGGCTCGTGGCCGGGGTCGATCGCCAGCGCCTTCTCGAAGTGGTTCTCCGCGCGGTCGGCCTGTCCGAGCTGCAGGTGGACGTCGCCGAGCTGCCAGTAGATCTCGACCACCTCGAGATCGGTGAGGTCGTCCCGGTGGTGGATGAGGATGGTCTGGTAGACCTTGAGCGACTCCTCGAACCGGCCGTGCTGTACGAGCAGGTTGCCCAGGCCCTCCAGCGCGGGCAGGTAGGTCGCGTCGAGCTGGTACGCCTTCTCGTACGCGCCGAGCGCCTTCTCCTTCTTGCCCAGCTTCTCGGTGACGTAGCCGAGCCGGTAGAGCTGACGGCACAGCTCGCGCGCCAGCCCCTCGTCCTGGTCGGCCACCGCGCGGGACGCCATCTGCACGGCGACGATGTCCAGCATCCGTTCGGCCCCGGGCCAGTCCTCGCGCGCCACGTAGAGGTCCGCCAGCGGTCGCGCGGCCTCGAGCAGATCGGGGACGTACTTCAGCGCCTCTTCGTAGTACTCCGCCGCGCCGTCCCGGTCCTCCTTCTTCTCGGAGAGGAACTGGGCGACCTCGATCAAAGCCTTCGCCTTGGCCTCAGGCTCCTCGGTGCCGCGCGCCTCCTGGACCAGGACGCGCTCGTAGGCATCCCAGTCCTTCTCGATCTGGTGGATGCCCTTGTGGGCGCGGATACACGGGAGGTAGCCCGGATCGATCCGCAGCGCCGACTCGTAGCAGCTGCGCGCGCTCGCCGGGTCGAGGAGCATGTCCTCGTTGATCTTGCCCATGCGGTGGTACAGCTCCACCGCCGCCGGCGTGTTCCCCGCCACCTGGGCCTCGCGCGCCAGCATGTCCAGCGCGAAGGGCCAGTTTCCGGAGCGCTCGTACAGGGTCCCCAGCGCGTGCATCGCCGGGCGGCTCTGCGGGTTCAGCTCGAGCGCGCGGTGATACATCGCCACCGCCCGATCGACCTGGCGCATGTGCTGGTGGAGGACGTCGCCCAGCTCCACCAGGAGCTCCGCCTGATCCACCGCGGCGCCCACGAGGTTGATGTGGTGCTGGAGGACGCCGACCAGCTCCTCCCAACGCTCCTGCGATCGCCGCAGCCGCTCCAGCGTCTTGATCGCCAGGAGGTTCTGCGGATCCATCGAGAGCACGCCCTCGATGCACGCGTCTGCGTTCGCCAGGTTGTGGTACCGGTCCTCCCAGATCGCCGCGGACTTGAAGAGGATCTTGGTCCGCTCGCGGTAGTCCTGGGTGACCTCCATCTGCCGCTCGTAGACGGAGAGCAGGTCGGACGGGCGATCCAGCTTCGTGTACAGCCGCTCCAGCGAACCGAGCGCCTCGCGGTTCCCCGGATCGAACTCCAGCGCCTGGCGATACCCGGCGATCGCCGCCTCGTCGTCGTTGAGCTCGCGCTCGTAGACCTGGGCGACCTCGGTCTGCAGCCGCGCACGCTCCTCCGGCGTGGGCGCCAGATCGCGCCAGCGCAGCAGTGTCTCCGCCACCTGGTTCCACGCCTTCTGGCGACGGAAGAGCTGCGCCAGCACCCCCAGGGTGTCAGCGTCGGCCTCCAGCTCCAGGGCCCGGAGCAGCGCGTTCGCGGACTCCTGCGGGTCACCCACCACCTCGTCGAAAACCCGGGCGATTTCGCGGAGGATCTGCTTGCGCTGCTCGATGGATCCAGTGGCCTCGAGCTGCTGCTCCAGCGCGACCACGTACTCCTTGTTGCGGCCGCGCCGGGCGAACATCCCGGCGAGCTGCTCGAGCGCGTGCGCGTTGGTGGGGTCGAACTCGAGGATGTTTCGCAGGGCGGCTTCGGCCGCGGCGGGATCGTCCAGCTTCTCGTCGTGGACCTGCGCCAGGGTCATATACAGGCGCTCTGCCAGCGGGCCCTTCGGCAGGTCGTCGGCAAGCTCCTCGTACACGGCCGCGAGCTCCTCGTAGGAGCCGGTCTCGTCGGCCAGCCGCTCCACGGCCTCGCGGATCGTCGCATCCGCAGGGCTGAGCTGCAGTGCGCGGCACTCGGCGAGGAACGCCACGTCCTTGTGCCCGAGCTTGTGCTCCTGCACCTGCGCCAGCTCGCGCAGGGTCTCGACCTTCTCCTCCTCGGTGACGAGGTGCGGGAGGAAGCGATCGGTGATCTGGGCGTACGCGCGCCAATCGTGGTGGCGCTCGTACAGCTCTCGCGCGCGCTCGTAGGCGGCGCGGTGGGCGGGGTCGATCTCGAGGACCCGCTCGAGCGGCGCGCCTGCGCTCTCGGGCTTCTGCGCGGCACCCGTCCACAGATCCGCCACCTCGAACAAGGTGGCGGTGGCCTTGTCGGGCCGATCCAGAGAGAGCTCGACGTCGGCGCGAAGCTCGAGGGCACGCACGGCATCGCCCCACGCGCGCAGTCCGAAGAAGAGTCGGTGCACGCGGTCGAGATCGGCCGCTTCATGCGGCTCGACCTCCAGCGCCCGGCGCCCGGCGTCCAGCGCCTCCTCGCGGCGCTGCATCGACGCCAGGATTTCCGCCAGCCGGAGGCGCACGCGCTTGACGCCCTGCGCATCCTCCTGCAAGGGCACGAGCCGACGCAGCACGATGACGAGATCGTCGGTGCGCTCGGTGGCCTCGTAGATGTCCCGCAGCGCCTCCAGCGCGCCCCGGTGACGTGCGTCGCGCTCGAGCGCGGCCTTGAAGTACGGGACGGCCTCCTCGGCGTTCCCTGCCAGCTTCCAGATCACCCAGCCGAGTCGAGCGTTGAGGCGGACGATCTCCCGCGGGTCGATGGTGTGGCCGAGGCGGGTCTCCAGCAGCGCCCTCAACTCTTCGGCGCGGCCGGCCTTCTCGAGCAGGACTTCGAGTGCGGAGAACGCCTGATCGTTGCGCGGGTTCTTCGCCAGGAGATCCCGGTAGATCTCGATCGACCGCCCGACGTCGGAGAGGGACTCGGCCGAGACCTGGGCCATCCGACCGAGCACGCGCTCGCGCTCGGCGCCGGTGACGCGATCGCGCTGGTGCTCCAGGACGCGGTACAGGTGATCTGCGTGGCCGAGCCCTTCGTAGAGCTGCTCCAGCAGGCGCGCGGAGGCGAGGTGCTGCGGGTCCAGCTCGAGGATTCGCTCGTACGCCTCCGCAGCCCGATCGGGGCTGTCCAACGCCTCCTGGGCGATCTGCCCGAGCCGGAACAGGAAGCCGATCTTCTCGGCGCTCTCGGAGGCGCGTTCGGCCAGCGCCCCGAGGACGCCGATGAGCTCCTCGGGCCTGGCGAGCTGGTTGTAGAGGCGATCGAGCGCCGGGAGCACGCGGCCCTGGGTGTCGAGATCGAGCTGGCGCGCCTTCTCGTAGAAGGTCACGGCGCGCTCGGACTCACCGAGGCGCTGATCGAAGAGCTGGCCGAGCTTGAGGCACACCTCTGCGGCGTCCGTCGCTTCGGCGATCCGCGGGAGGTCCTCCTCGTAGACGCCAGCGAGCTCGTCCCACGTCTTCGCCGCGTCCGCCGCCCGCTCGATCCGCTGGCGGACTTCCGCGTCGTTCGGGTCCTCGCGGAAGGCCCGCATGAGCGACATGAAGGCGAGCTCGGGCTCGTCCAACTGATCCAGCCGGATCTGCGCCAGCTCGAGCAGGAACGGCTTGCGCTCGAAGCCGTCCTCCGTGATCCCGGCGCGGGCGGAGAGGAGATCGGTGAGCTTCGACAGGTTCCTGGACTGTCGGTAGGCGCGGAGGAGGACGTCGGCGGGCTCGCGGTTCTGGGGCTCGCGCTCGACCATGGCTTCCACCCGGGTGAGCGCGCCGGCGTGGGTGGGTACGGACGTCAGGATCTCCCGGTACAGGTCCAGGGCGCCGACGCGGTCCATGAGTCGGGACTCACGGATCTGGCCGAGGCGGAACTTCAGCTCGATGGCGCGCCCCTCACCCCCTGGCCCCTCTCCCTCTCCAGCGAGAAGGGAGAGGCGTCGCACCAGGGTGTCGGCGAGCTCGGGCCAACGCTCCTGCTGCTGGCACAGTGCGTCCATCCGCTCGAGCGCCGTCGCGTCGTCGGGACGGAGCTCGATGAGTCGGCGGAACGTGGTCAGCGCACTCGCGGGGTCGCGCAGCACGTCGGCCTGCAGCGCGCCCATCTGGAACAGCACGTCGGCCCGTCGCTCGGGGTCCTCGGCCATGGAGAGCTGCCGCCGCAGGATGTCCAGGAGCTCCTCTCCCCTGTCCTGGGACGCGAGCAGCCGGGTCATGGTCTCCAGCGCTTCATGATCCTGCGGTGTCGTCTCCAGCACGCGGCGCCAGGCGTCGACGGCCTCGTCGAGTTCGCCTTCGCGCTCCTTCATCTGGGCCAACGCCCGGTACAGCGCGGTCCGGGACTCCGGCGCGTTCGCGCGCGGGGCGACCTCTTCGAGCACCTCGATGAGCGCGTCCTCGGCCTCCGCGGCCTGGGCGTACGACAGGCACATCTCCAGCGCGGTGCCGTCGTCCGGGAGCTCGCGCAGCGCACGCGCCGCGGTGATGAACGCCTGCTCCGGGCTGTCCAGCGGGCCGGCGTACAGCTGCGCCATCCGCGTCAGCATCGCCGCGCGGTCCTGCGC
>JBAWAM010000447.1:0-2531 GCA_049589315.1 Myxococcaceae bacterium | reverse complement strand
CTGAAGTACCGCGTCCTGCTCGGCTTCGCCGGTGAGGACGAGGCGAAGGCCCCGAGCCCGGGCGTGTCGCTCGGCCTGCTGGACATGTACGTCGACGTCCCGTTGGGCGCGGCGGGCAACCTGCGCGTCGGTCAGTTCAGGACGCCGTACGGGCTCGAGCGGCTGACGGACTCGGGTTCCATTCTCTTCGCGGACCGCTCCATCGCGAACGGCGCGCTGCGCATCGGCCGGGACATGGGCCTCGCCTACCACGCGCGCTTCGGCAACTTCGTGGGCGCGGCCGGCCTCTTCACGGGTGGTGGACGTGACGTGCCGGAGCGGTACCTGCCCCAGGTCCTCGGCATCCCCCTGGTGATGGCGCGGGTCGGCATCGACAACGGGCTGTACGAGAACGCGTTCGCGGAGCCGAGCGCGAACCCGGCGGAGGGCGTCCGGTACTCGGTCGGCCTGAGCGGCGCATACTCGAAGGACACGCAGATCGGTCACTCCACGGTGATGAACGTGCGCCTCGGCGAGAAGTCGCTGCTGATGAACACGAACTGGAACCCGCTGCTCGCGCAGCAGCCGATGGACCCCGGCTCGGTGTGGCAGGCCGCCCTGGACGGCGCGGTTCGGGTGCCGGTGGGTCCGGGCGCGGTGACGGGCGAAATCGAGCTGCAGTACGGCAACTACGCCAACAGCTACGGTGACCTCGAGATCGCCACGGGTCGCGCGCAGGTCGGCTACAGCCAGGGCATCGTGGACGCGGCAGTGCGGTACGCGGTGGTCCGGCCCGACCGGCAGATGGCGGTCGGTGGCATCAGCATCGCGGGTGGGAAGCCGTACCACGAGGTCACGCCGGGCCTGAGCATCAAGCTCTTCAACCCCGGGACGCGCATCGTGCTGGACCTCCCCATCCTCCTGCAGGCCCCGGTCATCCAGGAGCCCGGAATCGGCAGCTACGTCCTCTCGTCGCAGCCCGACCAGACGAGCTACCTGAGCAAGGGCGGATCGGTGAGCCGGATGAACGTGGTCCAGGCCCGGGCGATGTTCCAGGCTGCCTTCTGACGACGTGACGCGATGAAGTAGCCGAACGTGAATCGGCGCCGCGCAGCGAGACACCGCTGCCGGCGCCGATGCCGTTTGCGGTAGAATGCGATGGGAGGTCGCCGTGGAATCTGGACCGAGCGTCGAGCAGCCGAGAACGGTCGAAGTCGAGCTGATCAGCGCCCCGACCCTCAGCTTCGCGATGGAGCAGAGCGGGGTTCCCCTGGTCCGATCGGTGGTCATCCACAATCGTGGCGCCGAAACGCTGAAAGGCGCGGAGCTTCACCTCGAGCTCGCTCCGGAGCTGGGCGAGCGCCGCCGCGTGGGCCTCCCGGAGATCCTCCCCGGGGAGTTCGCGGAGCTCGGTGCGATCGACTACCTGCTTCCGCCCGGTCGCCTACGCCAGGTCATCGAGGCAGAGCGCGCTCGCCTGCGCTGGTCGGTCCACGCTGGTGATACCGAACTGCTCCGCGGCGAAGTCGACGTCCAGGTCCTCCCCTTCAATCAGTGGCCGGGATTGCGCGCGCCACCGGCGCTGCTCGCCAGCTTCGTCACGCCCAACCACGCCGTGATTGCGCAGTTGCTGCGTCGGACCGCGGAGAAGCTGGGCGGCCCCCTCGATGGATACCAGACCCGAGATCCCGACCGCGTCCGCGCCCAGGTCGACGCGCTCTACGAGGTCATTGGCTCGCTCGGGCTCGCCTACGCGGAGATCCCCGCCAGCTTCGAACAGAGCGGTCAGAAGATCCGGCTGCCGGATCAACTCCTCTCGGAGCAGATCGGTTGCTGTCTGGATCTCTCGGTGCTCTTCGCCTCCTGCCTCGAGCAGATGGGCCTGGCCCCTCTCGTGGTGCTGGTGAAGGGCCACGCATTCCCTGCGGTGTGGCTCGTGGATGAGCGCTTTCCGGAGGGCCTGGTCGAGGACGCCGCGCGACTTCGCAACCAACTCGCGCTCGGGCAGATCGTCGCCTTCGAATCCACCCTCGCGCTGGGCGCGAAAGCAGGTCCGTTCGCGGCCGCGGTCGATAAAGCGCGCGACCACCTCACGCACGACGAGAACTTCTTCTTCGGAATCGACGTGCGGTCCTGCCGCTCGGAGTTCAAGCCGCTCCCCTTGCGCGCCGTCGAGTTCGCGGCCCTCGACGAGGAGGCCAGCGCGACGCCGCAACGCGTCGAGGTGATCCGCATTCTTCGCGGCGCCGCGACCGAAGCTGCGCCGGAGCCCCCACCTCCTCCCGTTCCCGAAGACGTCGCCTCACGGTTCCGTCGCTGGAAGGACCGGCTGCTGGACCTCACCCTTCGGAACAAGCTGCTCAACTTCCGACCCGACGCCAAAGGCGCGCTCCCGCTCGAAGTACCGGACCTGCCGGTCTTCGAGGACCTGCTCGCGAGCGGCCACCGGTTCCAGGTGGTGGGGCGCCCTCTGGCGCGCGGCACGGACGGGCGGGACGAGCGCCTGGCGCGCGCTCGCCTCGACGAGCCCGACCGCGCGCTCAGGATGAACG
>JBAWAM010000446.1:0-2614 GCA_049589315.1 Myxococcaceae bacterium | reverse complement strand
GCGCGGCTCGAATCGATCGGATGCGAGCTCAACGTCGATGCGCGCTATGCCGGGATTGCGCTCCACCACGGGTGAGCTCAACACCAGACCGGGGTCAGATCCTCTACGCGCGCTGATGCGCCGAACGAGAGATCGACCACGGCAGGGACGCGTGCCAGTGTCTGTGCAGACTTCGTGAGTGCGCACGGTGATCGATCCTTCCTCCGCACAGGGGTCTGCGACAGCCACCTCGTCGCGAGCCCGCGAGCTCACGATTCGGGGCCTCGTGCTCGGCGTGTTCATCACGTTCGTGTTCACCGCGGCCAACACGTACCTGGGGCTCAAGGTGGGACTGACCTTCGCCACCTCGATCCCGGCGGCGGTGATCTCCATGGCCGTGCTCTCCTTCTTCCGAGGCTCCTCAGTCCTGGAGAACAACATCGTGCAGACGGTGGCCTCGGCCGCCGGCGCGCTGGCCTCGATCATCTTCGTCCTGCCCGGAATGGTGATCGTGGGCTGGTGGTCCGGGTTCAGCTTCTGGACCTCGTTCCTGGTCTGCGCCAGCGGCGGAATCATCGGGGTCATCTTCACCATTCCGCTTCGGCGGGCGATGGTGACGCAGTCGGATTTGCCATATCCGGAGGGGGTCGCGGCGGCGGAGGTGCTGAAGGTCGGCTCCGGAGTGCGCGGCGAGACCGGGGCGGCGGCGACGGCCGAGGCGCGCGAGGGCCTCCGGGCGGTGATCTACGGCGCGGTCGCTTCTGCCGGCTTTGCCGCAGTGACGGCGACCCGCATCGTGGCCGCGGAGGTGCAGAGCTTCTTCCGGATCGGCAAGTCCGCCACCGGCGTCGACGTGGGGCTGTCGCTCGCGCTGGTCGGCGCGGGACACCTGGTCGGCCTTTCGGTGGGATTGGCGCTCCTGGTCGGAGTCCTCATCGCCTGGGCGGGCGCGGTGCCGATCCTCACTTCGATGACTCCCCTTCCCGCCGGGAGCTCGGTCGCGGATTTCGCCACCCACGTCTGGTCCACGCAGGTGCGCTTCATGGGAGCGGGCGCGATCGCCGTGTCCTCGCTGTGGACCCTGGCCAAACTGGCCCGACCGGTGGCGGCGGGCCTCGCGTCCACCCTGGTCGCCGCGCGAAGGACGGGTGAGGTGGCCACCACCGACCGCGATCTCTCCCCGATGTCGATCGCCGGCTGGAGCGTGGGATGCCTGCTGGTGATCGTGGGGCTGGTGATGACGTTCGTCCGCGGCACGCCTCTGGAGAGCCGCGGAATCGCCCTGGTGTTGATCACCCTGGGTTTCGTGGTGTTGGGCGGGTTCCTGGTCTCCGCAATCTGCGGCTACCTCGCTGGCCTGGTCGGCTCCACGAACAGCCCGATCTCCGGCGTGGGCATCCTGGCGATCCTGCTCTACTCCAGCCTCCTGGCGGTCCTGGTCCCGGCGCTGAAAGATGAAGGAACGAAGGCGCTGGTCGCGTTCGCACTGTTCACGCTCTCGATCGTGTTCGCCGCCGCGACCACGTCCAACGACAACCTCCAGGATCTCAAGACCGGCCAGCTGGTCGGCGCCGCGCCATGGGCCCAGCAGATCGCGTTGATCGTGGGCGTGCTGGCCGGAGCGATGATCATTCCACCCGTCCTCGATCTCCTCGCGCGCGCCTACGGATTCGCTGGCCAGGCCGCCGGGCCGGTCGCGACCAACGCGACACCGCTCCCCGCGCCACAGGCGGTGCTGATCTCCGCGCTCGCGAAGGGCGTGCTGGGCGCCAATCTCGATTGGTCCAAGCTGGGCATCGGCGCCGTGATCGGCGTCGCGGTCATCGCGGTGGATGAGCTCCTTGCGACGTGGAAGCGGGTACGCCTTCCACCGCTGGGCGTGTGCATCGGGATCTACCTGCCGATGTCCGCGAGCCTTCCAGTGGTGATCGGGGCAGTGCTCTCGGAGTGGTTCCGGCGGCGGGCCAACAAGGGCGCGCACCCCGAGCGTGCGGAGCAGAAAGGCGTACTGGTCGCGTCCGGCTTGATCGTGGGTGAGAGCCTCTTCGGGGTGGCGCTGGCGGGGCTGATCGTGGCCACCGGAAGAGAGGATCCGCTGGCGCTGGTGGCCGCGGACTTCGCTGCGGCTCCGGCGATCG
Source organism: Myxococcaceae bacterium (assembly GCA_049589315.1). GTDB lineage: Bacteria > Myxococcota > Myxococcia > Myxococcales > Myxococcaceae > JBAWAM01. The sequence continues at coordinate 497 of JBAWAM010000446.1, read as the reverse complement.
GGCTGGTCGTGTTCGCGGCGGTGCTGGTGGCGCTGTATCGCTGGATGCTGCGCTGAACAGCAGCAGACGCTGAGAAAGGCACTCGACGCGGCCGGCGTGCGCCGGTTTCTTCTTCTTGTCGGCTGCACCGACTGCTTTGGCTGCGTGCGTTCAACGCAAACCCGGAACGCTCGTTTGCAGGCTCCCGGTTGGCCGGGAAGTTCGCCCGCCCCGCCGCTCGCGCCGCTGCGCCACCCTCGAAGGGTTCAGCCTCCACGCCAATACCCGGGTCCACGAAAACGACCGCACAGGCCTCAAGACCCTCTGCCGCTATGGGGCACGCGGGCCTCTCTCACTCGAGCGGCTCTCCCTTCGTGAGGACGGCAGACTCGCCTGGCGGATGAAGCGCCCCGCTCCCGACGGCTCCACCCACCTCCTCTTCACTCCCCTCCAGCTCGTCCGCAAGCTCGCGGCCCTCTTCCCTCCTCCAAGGTTCAACCTCACCCGCTTCCACGGGG
>JBAWAM010000445.1:0-7465 GCA_049589315.1 Myxococcaceae bacterium | reverse complement strand
CGTACGGCCAACCCGTCCTCATCGGCGGGAGCATGGGCACCGGGTCATGGGTCCTCACCGGCATGCCCGAAGGTGAGGAACGCGCGTTCTCGTCGTCGTGTCATGGCGCGGGCCGGAGCATGAGCCGACACGATGCGCTCAAGCACTGGCGCGGCAGACAGCTCGTCACCGACCTCGCTCAGCGCGGCATCCTCATCCGCAGTCGCACGATGCGCGGCGTCGCCGAGGAGGCTCCCGACGCGTACAAGGACGTGGACGAGGTGGTCCTCGCGGCGGAGAAGGCGGGGTTGTCACGCCGGGTGGCCCGGCTCACTCCGGTCGTGTGCGTGAAGGGCTGATCCGAGCCGCGCACGAGCCGGTCCGCTCAATCCATGCCACCACGGCCGCCGCAGACCCGCGCACCCATGTTTGTGCCGGAGAATGGGCGCCGGAGTTCGGCTCCACTCGGACGCGCCTTCGCGCGCACCATTCTGCGGCACAGGTCTGGTCTGGCCGACGCGCAGCGAGGATCTTCGAACCGCTCGAGCTGGCAGAGCGACGTGAGGAGCCAGTCCCGGCGCGGAGCGGCGTTCATCGTCTCTCTTCAGCGTGCTCCGCCTCCGTTGGAGCAGGCTGCTCCGGGGCCGTCACACGGGTCTCGACTGTCGTCGAGTGTTGCAGCGTGTTGTGGAGGGTGCAGTGCGCCGCCGCCCGCTTCGCCGCGGCGAGTCGCGAGGTCGGAAGCCCGGGCCACTCGATGTCCATCTCGACGCGGCGGATTCTGCGGGGCTTCTCGTCCACCTCCCAGCGGACCCGGATCCGGAGCGCGTGCGTCCCGATCCCGAGCTGCTCGCCGTAGCCGAGCAACACGGAGGCCGTGCAGAGTGCGAGCGAGGTCGCGAACATCTGCAGCGCGCTGAAGTGCACGTGGGCGTGCTCGTCGACGTCGACCTCGAGTTCCGGGGAATGGAAGTCGCCCACGGTGAGGTCGAACTCGCTGTGCATCACGATGCGCATGGATCCACGTTGTACGCTGAATCGAGGAGACGCCATGGCCGGGATGAAGAGCTTCGAGATTGCGACACGGGGACGTGGCACCTTCGACATCACTCGCGAAGTCCAGGCCGCGGTCTCAGGCAGCGGGGTGGCCAATGGCCTGTGCAACATCTTCCTCCATCACACCAGCGCCTCGCTCATCCTCTGCGAGAACGCCGACCCCGACGTGCGCCGCGACCTGGAGTCCTTCATGTCGAGGCTGGTGAAGGACGGCGACCCGCTCTTCGTGCATGACGCCGAGGGGCCGGACGACATGTCTGCGCATGTCCGGACGGTCCTGACGCAGAACTCGATCAACCTACCGGTCCGGGAGGGGCGACTCGCCCTGGGCACCTGGCAGGGCCTCTACCTGTGGGAACACCGGCACGCTCCGCACCGACGGCGGGTCAGCGTGACCGTCATCGGCGCGTGAAGGTCAGCCGCGAACCTCCTGGCCGAAAGGCGCCAGGGAGAGGAACGCGAGCTTGAGGTGCTGCCAGGCGAACGGGATTCCGATGATCGTCACCGCGAGCCCGAGCGCGAGGCCGATGTGGCTGATGAAGATCCAGATGCCGGCGAAGACGAGCCAGACCACGTTCAGCACGCAGCCCATGCCGGCCCCGACGAAGCCCTGACGAGCGCTCTCGATGTCCTTCCCGAACGGCCACAGTCCGAGCAGGCCGATCTTGAAGCACTGAACCCCGAACGGGATGCCCACGATCGTGATGCACAGGATCAGCGCCCCGAGCATGTACTCGAGGAAGATGACCAACCCGCCGCCGAAGATGACCCACAGGATGTTGAGGAGCGTCCGCATTGATGCCCTCTTCTACGTCCGGACCCTGTGGTGATTTCAACGATTGAAACGATTTCTTCAGCGACGACGCCGCAGGACCATCACAGCTCCGGCGACGAGCACGACGAACAGCCCTGCGACGAGCGCGCTCCACCCAGTCTCCAGACCAACGGGCGCCTCAGGTTTCTCTGCCTGGGCACGGTTCGCCTTCTCGTCAACCACGAGAGGCACGATCGGCAGCGGCTCGGGCCTCTGGGCAACGAGTCGCGCTTCAACCCGCCCGCTCCCCTCTCCGGGCCGCTCCGGCTGCACGACGGCGAGGCTCGTGCCACTGCGCCCGCCCTCTTCGCTGGGCTTCATCGGCTCCCGCGCCGCGACATCCGTACCCGCGCGCCGCGCCTCTTCACCGGGCTTCGCCGGATCGGCCACCTCGTCGCGCTTCACCGGCTCCTGAGCAATCGCCTTCTTCTTCGCGCGCTGCCCGGCTGATCCACGGTTCTTCGGCTTCTGGGTCGGACGCTCCGGCGTCGCGGCGTTCGGAGCGTGCGGCACGTGGGCCTCGGCGACCTGCACCTCCACCTTCTTCTGAAGAGGAGGCGGCATCGACGTGTCCACGGTCGCGACCATGTTCACGCTGTGCTGCAGCTTCACCCGGATCGCCCTCTTCAAGTCTTTCTCCCCGGGGACCCGCTCCGGGACGATCTTCACGACGATCTCCAGACCGTCCTGGATGTCGAACCGGGCCGACGAGGAGACCTTCCATTTCACGCCGGCGTTCTCGCTGAACATCACGGAAGACGTGTCCTCGTACTCCACGCGCGAGATGAGCTCGTGACGTCCTCCGCGCACCTCGCCGCTGTAGAGCTGGATGGGCTGCTCCGCGTTCAGGTTCGCGCCCGCGGAGATCGGCAGGACCCGCCCATTGAGCAGGAGCTCGATGCTCTGGCATTTCAGGTTGGGCTCGTCGAGCGGCACGAGCTCGACCGAAATCCGGGGCGCGGGAGTCCGCAATAACGCCTGGAGCTCGCGCTCGACCTCCTCACGCGCACGTCGTGCCCGTGCGTCTTCCGCAATGGCGCTCCCCCCGATCAGCAACAGCCCGACCAGGTGGAGGTACGTCCTGTTCCACCGGTTCATTGCCAACACTTTAGGCCAGAAACGCTCAGTGTCGGAAAGTCTCCCCCACCACCGGGTGTTCGCCGATGAGCTTCAAGGCCTTCTGAAGCAGTGACTTTCCGGGCTCGGCCCGGTGCCAGGTCGAGGCGCCGCTCGGGTGTGGCAGCGCGATCGCGTCCATCTTCACCCCGTGGTAGTCGACCCGGAGCTTCTTCCCGACGATCTCGACCAGCGGCCCTTCGTGGTCCAGCACCTGGGCGATCGCCAGTGTGCCGACCGGGATCACCAGCTCGGGCTTCAGGATGCGCACCTCGCGCTCCAGGAAGCTCCGGCAGGCGTGGATCTCCTTCGGGTCCGGCTTCCGATCTCCGCCGCCCTTCGCCTTGCCAGGGAAGCAGCGCGCCACCGCGGCCATGTAGATGTTCTGCCGGAAGCTCTCCTCGTCGATCCCGAGCGCATCCTCGAACCACCTGAACATCGTCTTCCCGGCGGTCCAGGCGAACGGCTTTCCGAAGCTGCCCTCGCGCGGTCCGGGCGCCTGGCCGACGAGGAAGATGCGGGAGAGCAGCGGTGGCCCGTGCACCACCGGGCCGATCATCCCGGGGCAGGCGCGGCACGCGTCGAGCTCGTGGTGGAGCTTCACCAGCTCGCGCTGCCGCACCGCCTCACTCAGGTTCTTCCCGGAGACCATCGGCTACCAGCGGATCAGCGCGCTCGCCCAGGTGAAGCCGGCGCCGAAGGCGGCGATCGCCACGAGATCGCCCTGCTTCACGCCGCGCACCTGGGCGCCCTCCTCGAGGCACAGCGGAATGCTCGCCGCGGTGGTGTTCCCGTACTTCTGGATGTTGTTGAAGACCTGGTCGTCGCGGAGCTCGAGCTGGCGCTGGACCATCTCGGCGATCCGGAGGTTCGCCTGATGCGGTACCAGCAGCTTGATGTCCGCGGTGGTGAGCTGGTTCTTCGAGAGCGCCTCGCGAATCACCTCGGGCATCCGCACGATGGCGTGCTTGAACACCTTCTGCCCGTCCATCTTCGGGTAGTGCTTGCCCTCGGCGAGCATCTGCTCGTCCAGACGCGGGGTGTTCGAAGAGGCCGGCGCCTCGGTCCAGAGATCCTTCGCGAAGCGCCCGTCCGCGTGCAGGTGCGTGGACAGCACGCCGCGCCCCTCGTCCTCGGTGGCCTCGAGGAGCGCCACGCCGGCGCCGTCGCCGAAGATCACCGCAACGTCGCGCCCGCGCGTGCTCACGTCGAGACCGGTCGAGTGGACCTCCGCGCCGACGAGCAGGATGCGCTTGTACTGGCCGGAGCGAATCCACGCGTCGGCCACCGACAGACCGTAGATGAAGCCCGAGCACTGGTTGCGGATGTCGAGCGCGGGCACGCCGGGGATCCCCAGCTTCGCGCCCAGGAAGCAGCCGTCGCCCGGGAAGAAGAAGTCCGGAGAGAGCGTGGCGTAGACGATCGCCTCGATGTCGGTGGCCTCCCAGCCTGCGCGGGCGAGCGCCTTCTTCGTGGCCTCATAGGCGAGGTCCGATGCGCCGGTCCCCGGGGAAACCCAATGGCGTTCGCGGATGCCCGTGCGCTGCTGGATCCACTCGTCCGAAGTGTCCATCCACTGCGTCAGGTCCTGGTTGGTGACGACGCGCTCCGGGACGTGGGTTCCGAGTGCGACAATCGAGGTACGGGGCATGGATTCCCTCCGGTGGCTCATGAAGAACGCGGCCGAGAATGGAGAAGGATCCCCCCGCTTTCAAGCGCGACGGGTGCCGCCCGCAATGCATGCGACCAAAGGAGCGGATGCGCCTGCCCGTGTTCCCGACACCGACGCAGTGGTCAACTTCGACCCAGAGGCCAACAGGCAGGGAGGTCGGACCATGGCGGAAGAAAACCGGGGAGTGACCGAAAGCACCCGGCAGGCGAGGCACGAATCGCGAACGAGCTCGACGTTCATGGAGTTCGTCCGGGATCTCGCGAAGCAGGGGAACTTCTCCGAGGAAGACGCAGTGCGGTCGGCCGCCTGCGTGCTGACGCACCTCGAGCAGCGCATCACCGGAGAGGAGGCCCGGGACCTCGAGTCGCAGCTTCCGATGAAGCTCGTGGAGATCCTCAGCGAAGCGAATCGACCGAAGGAGGGCGGGCCGATCTACAAGTTCAGCCGCGACGACTTCGTGAACGCGGTCGCGAACGATCTCGGCGTGGACTCCGGGAAGGCCGAGTCGATCATCCGCGCAGTCTTCACCACGGTTCGGGGCCACATCACCGAGGGCGAGGCGGACGACGTCACGACCCAGCTCCCGAAGGATCTGCAGTCGCTCTGGGCGCGTCCGATCTAGGCGCCGGCCGTTCCACGCTTCAGCAAGGCGACGATGTCCGGGTGCCGGTTCAGCACCGCGAGGCTCTCCGGGGTCATCCCGTTGTAGCCGCGGGCCGCTGGATCGGCGCCGCGCGACAGGAGCAGTTCGACCAGCGCCGCGTGTCCTTCGGATGCGGCGCGATGGAGCGGCATGTTCTCTCCGGGATCGCGCGCGGTGAGGTCGGCACCTACGTCGAGGAGTTCGCGGGCGACGTCGACGTCTCCGCGCACCGCCGCGAGGTGCAGTGGCGCCAGTCCCTCCCGTGTGCGCGCATTCACGCTCGCTCCGCGCGCGAGCAGCAACCGGATCAACTCCGGGCCCCCATAGAGCGCAGCAAGGTGCAGCGGCGTCTCGCCCTCCTTCGCAGGCGCGTTGGGTTCGGCGCCGGCGTCGAGCAGCAGTCGCGACGCTTCGAGGTGCCCGTACGACGCTGCGCGGTGAAGGGGCGTCTCTCCCCCCTCCGGATGGGTCGCGTTCACGCCGTCGGGCGCGAAGGCGAGCCACGCGCGCACGCCTTCGAGATCGTTCGCGCCCGCGACGGTATGGAGGTCCCGCGTCGGCGGCGCCGAGGGGACGGAACGGTTCGGGAACAGTCGTGAAAGCCAGCGCATGACCGTGACAGGCTACTTTTCCACCCGAAAATCAGCCTGTCCCCTTTTCAGGCAGCCGGGCTACTGTGGATTCACATGATCCTCAGGGCCGCGGGAATGAGCTGAGGGTCCGATGGGGTTCACCAACGCCGATGAGCGGGTCCGACATCCTGAATGGCGAGGAGTCACGCCAGGAGGCGCAGCGTCGCGCCGATGCGGCCGAGACCCGCATGCGCCTGCTGGTCGAGAGCGTTCGCCACTACGCGATCATCATGCTCAGCCCTGACGGGAACGTGGAGACGTGGAACGTCGGCGCGACCCACATCACCGGCTACGCTTCGAACGAGGTCATCGGACGACACGTCTCGGTCTTCTATACCCCCGACGACCTCGGAGCAGGAAAGTGGCAGCAGGAGCTGGAGGCTGCCACCCAGCACGGGCGGTTCGAAGAGGAGGGCTGGCGGGTTCGCAAGGACGGTTCGCGCTTCTGGGCCAACGTCGTCCTCACCGCCGTCCGTGAGGACTCGGGAGAGCTGATCGGCTTCGCGAAGGTCACCCGCGATCTCACCGAGAGCCGCAAAGCCGAGGAGGAGCGGGTCCGGCTGGCCCAGGCACAGGAGGCGGTCCGTCTCCGGGACGAGTTCCTCTCCATCGCCGCTCACGAGCTCAGAACGCCGCTCACCGCCCTCCAGCTCCAGCTCCAGAGCGTGCGGGCGAAAGCGACGGCGATCGCGCCGGACGTGGCGTCGAAGCTGGACCGGATCACGCGGAGCACCGAGCGGCTCACGTCGCTGATCGATGCGCTGCTCGACGTCTCACGCATCTCCACCGGCAGGATCTCGCTGAAGCTCGAGCCGGTGAATCTCAGCTCGACGGTCGCGGACGTGGTGGACCGGATGCGCGAGACCGCCGAACGCGCGCGGTGCGACCTGGTTCCGGAGATCGAGCCGTCGGTGGAGGCCGTGCTCGACCCGCTCCGACTCGAGCAGGTGATCGCCAACCTGCTCTCGAACGCGATCAAATACGCCGCTGGGACGCCCGTCCGGGTCTCCCTCTCCCGCAAGGGGAAGGAGGCCGTGCTGGAGGTGGCGGACCAGGGCTCAGGGATCCCGGACAAGGATCTGGGACGCGTGTTCGGGCGCTTCGAACGCGCGGCGCCGCTTCGCCACTTCGGCGGGCTCGGTCTCGGGCTGTACGTGACCCGGGAGATCGTCGAAGCCCACGGTGGCGCAGTCAGCGCGCACAACGCGAAGGACGGCGGGGCGGTGTTCACCGTCCGGCTGCCCCTCGACAGGTAGAAAGCAACCGATGAAGAAGACCGCCCGCCTGCTCTCCATCCTCGCGCTGGCGTTCGCCGCGTGCCATCCCCGCCCCACGTCGCCGACCGGGATTCTCGAAGAGGCGGCACGCACCGCGTCGTCGCCCGACGCAGACGCCCGCTCGACCGCGCTCGCCGGCTTCCATGCCTGGCTGGTGGACGGCAAGCCCGACGCCGCAAAGGAGCGGTTCGACGCCGCGCTCGCCCGAAACGGGTCCGAGCCGTGGGCGCTCTACGGGCAGATGCTGATGGCCGACCGGATCGGCCACCCCGAGAC
>JBAWAM010000444.1:0-5540 GCA_049589315.1 Myxococcaceae bacterium | reverse complement strand
GACTCGAGGTCTTCGCGGGCCCTGCCGAGCCAGTCGGCAAACTCGAGACAGTCATCGAAGTCGTGCGGGCCGAGCAGCGCGCCGCCGAGGGCAAGTGCCTCGATGTTGCGCCCGGCGAAGACATGGGCCTCGAGCTCGGCCGCGTCCGCCGCGACGACCGGGGCCAGCTGGATCACGTCCACACCGGACACGAGCTCCGCGCCAGCGGCCAGCCGCAGCCGTCGCAGGAGCTGGCGCATGTTGTTACGGGCGCGCTCTTCACTGGAGTCGGGCCAGAGCAGCCCGGCCAACCTGTACTTGGGAGTGGGCCCCTCCAGCGCGAGGTAGGCGAGGCGCCCGCGGTGCGACGCTCCAGCTCGAGTGCCGTGGGCCCGCCCAGGAGTCGCGCGCCTCCGAGCAGCCGCAGGCGCCAGCCCACTCCTCCGTGCACGACGACAGCCCGCTCCAGCGCCGCTTCCGCGACATCCACACCTTCACCCAGCACGCGGGGGCAGCGGAGCGGTGGATTGGCCACGCGGGGCGCGCGCTGCTCGGGTTGCCCGCGGGTTTCGGCGCCTGAGGTGTTCCCATTTTTCGCCGCTCGTCCGGTCTTCAGGTCATCGCGTCCGAATGTCCGGGCGCGCTGGATGCTCTGGAGACGAAAATGCTGAAGACCAGGTCCCGAATCGTCGCTGGAATCTCGTCGCTGCTGATGGTGACCCTCTCCGCATGCGGAGACATGGCCGACCCGGAGCCTGTACACCAGGCCCCTGACGCAGGGGCCAACGAGCCTGCCCACCAGGAGCCGGACGCAGGGGTCAACGAGCCCCCGCCGCCCCCCGAACCGGGGCCGACCGCGCGCTTCGCCGACTGGACCGCAGAGGAGCGCGAGCTGGCGATCGCGATCGGAGGCGGCGATGGTGCGACCATGGCGATGTTCTCCCTGCTCATCGCGGACCTCGATTCCCAGTTCGGCGAGTGTCCCCAGCGGGTTCTCGCCGACGACGCCTTCACCTATTCGGCGGGCAGCGGTTGCGTGACCGAGAGAGGGGTCACGTGGGCTGGCGAGGCCTCGGCGACGAACGCGCCCCGGGTCGAGCAAGACCAGATCGTGCACGATCCGTCCCTGCCGACCCGCGCGGAGTTCCGCCGGTTCCAGCTGACCGATGCGCAGTCATCGGACTTCTTCGACGGCACGTACGTCCAGACGCCAACGGCAGACGGGTACACGAAGGAGATGGACCTGACCTTCGGCACCACCCCGGCGGCGTCGATGGTCGGCGCCTTCACCTGCGTGACCGTCGAGGACCACACGCAGTGCACGATCAACGAAGGGGCACGCGGCGAGGTCGCCGGGAAGGGAACGTTCCTGGTGCGCGGACAGCTCCAGACCTTCAGTGACGGATTCGGCGGCTGGCTGGAGCTTCAGGGTCAGGACGTGATGCGCATCGAGGCCGCCCCGGACCGCCCTTGCAGCCCGATCACCATCGACGGGGTCGCGGCGGGTGAACTCTGCGGCAATGCGTCACCGGAGGAGAGGTAGCCGGCGGAGTTGGTGCTGACGGGGCCGGGCACCTGGGAACGTGGCTGCCCACGAAGCAGCCCGTTTCCAGGCGCCTGGCCCGCGGTCGTTCGCGCCATCGACGATGGCGAACCCGACTTCAAATTCGGTCAGTGCGTCAGGCCGTCAGTGCGTCATCGGCTGCTGCTGTTCCCGTTGCATCGCGGCGTACTCGACTCCGCCGACCTTCTCCTCGCCGCGACGCTTCTCGCCGAAGACACGCCGGAGGGTCTCGGTCACGAACCGGATCGCCGCCCGAGGCGCCGGGGTGTTCGTGATCGGGTTGAGCATCACGAAGTCGTGCATCGTCCCGAGGAGGCGCGTGGCGGTCGCTGCGCTGCTCCTTGTTCGGGAGGTAGTTGTCCCAGAACCACTTCATCCCTTCGCGAGATTGGGATCCTCCATCGCAGCTGCATCAGCGACAGGGCTGCGCGTGTCGGGGGCATGCCTGCGCGTTCGGCCCATGTTGCCAGCACCTGCCGGCGACGGCCTTGTTCAGGAAGTCCCGGCTTGCAGCAGTCCGTTTGCGCGGAACATCCGCTCGTAGATGTCGAGCAGAACCGGTTCCTTGTGCCGGTTGTAGTCCGTGATGTTCCCGCCCTTCGCCGCGATCTCTGTCGCGGCGAGTCGCTTGGCGTCGCGATAGCGCGTGAAATCCTCCGGATGCTCCATGAGCCACTTCCGGAACATGCGATGCCGGATGACCTCAGGGCAGGCTGGGCCGAAGACGTGCAGGTTCGCCTGCGGGGAGGCGCAATGCAGACAACGGTGCTCGTGCCACCAAGGCTCGCGTACGACGTGTACGAAGCCAGCCTCCGTCAGGGCCGGAATGTACGCCGCCTCGTTGGACGGATCCGCGACGGTCAGGTCAATGTCGATGACCGGCTTGGCGGGCAACCCCGGAACCGAGGTGGATCCGACGTGCTCGATACCGAGGACGGCGCTACCGAGGCCCTTCCTGATCAGAGACTCGAGCCGGCGAAAGGCATCGGGCCACGTCTCGTCGTACTCCCTGAGCTCGATGGGACGTGGCGGTGGCGAACCGTTCACCCACGGATTCGTGCCGGGAGGCGGTTCATGGTGACGCGTGATCTCCTCGGGCGTGGGCATGGAAACCAAGCTAGCCAACACCGGGATGACGCGGAAGCGGTTCGCCTGCCGATGGCGACCTTCGCCGACGGGCGCCCACCTCACGGACCCGACGGCGGGGTTCGCCGCGCGTGCGCGAGGAATCGTCCGGCGACCCCGCCGAGCTCGGCGGCCGGAAGCGCCCAGGAGAAGACGCGCTGGATCGACAGGTCCGCAATCGGGAGGAGACGGAGCCTCCCGGTCGCCAGCTCCTCGCGGATGCTCCAGCGCGAGAGGAAGGCGACGCCCAGTCCCAGCAGCGCGGCGGTCTTGATCGCCTGGGTGCTGCCGAGCTCGAGATCGCCCGCCTGGAGCTGACGCCGCGTCCCCGCCTTGCGCAGCGCCCGCTCCACAACCGCCCGCGTGCCCGAGCCGGGCTCCCTCATCAGCACCGGCACGTGGGCGAGCTCCGCGGCGCGCCGGACGCGGGCGAGGCCCGACGGCGCGTCTCGCGAGATCACCGGGAGCAACTCGTCATCCAGGTACCGCTCGAGACGCAGCCGCGGCGCCCGGGCCAGGCCCTCGACCAGCCCGAGCGGGACCCGTCCCCTGCCGACCGCATCGAGCACCTCGGCGGTGTTACCGACCTCGAGGCGCACGTGGACGGCCGGCTCCCGACGGCGGAAGTCCGCCACCAGGATGGGCATGACGTAGCCGGCGATGGTGGTGCTCGCCGCGAGGCGAAGCTCTCCGCCCTTCTCCGGTGTGCCCGAGACTGCCTCGACCGCCTCTTCCGACAGCGCCTCCAGACGGTTCGCGTACTCCAGGAGCGTCCGTCCCGCCGCAGTGAGCACAACGCCCCGCGCCGTGCGCACGAGCAGCGCCTGCCCCAGCGATTCCTCGAGCTGTTGCACCTGGGCCGTGACTGCCGGCTGCGAAAGGTGCACCTCCCGGGCCGCCGCGGAGATCCGTCCGACCCGGGCCACCACCCGGAACGTCTCGAGCTTGCGCAGGTCCAGGCTCAATGCGGCACCCATCGGTTCCTCTGATGGCTCATCACGGACCATGTCTACTCTGGGCTATGGGTCGGCGCTAGGGATCGCGCCATGTCGGAACTCGCCGCCGCCCGCCGAATCAGCCCTTCGCACCTGCTGTTTCCCCTGCTCGCCCTCGCCACGCTCCACCCGGCCGTCCCGAGCGGTCTGGCGCTGGTGCTCGGGATGGCGCTCGCGCTCTCGCTCGGCAACCCCTACCTCCAGCACACGGGCAGGATGACGAAGCAGCTGCTCTCGCTCGCGGTGATCGGCCTGGGCACCGGAATGGACCTGCGCCTCGTGGCGCGGGCCGGATTGCACGGGATGGGCTACACCGTGATCGGCATCACGGCCTGCCTCGGCATCGGGCACCTTCTCACCCGTCGCCTCGGCCTCTCGAAGCACATCGGGATGCTCATCTCGTTCGGGACCGCCATCTGCGGGGGGAGCGCGATCGCCGCTGCCGCCCCGGTGCTGCGCGCGAAAGACCACGACGTGTCGGTGGCGATGGCGACCGTGTTCTTGCTCAATGCCGTGGCGCTGTTCGTCTTCCCGTCGCTGGGACACTGGGCCGCGCTCGATCCCCCGCACTACGGCCTGTTCGCCGCGCTCGCGATCCACGACACCAGCTCCGTCGTCGGCGCCGCGCTGCAGTACGGCGGCGATGCGCTGCAGGTCGGGGCAAGCGTGAAGCTCGCGCGTTCGCTGTGGATCGCTCCAGTCGTGCTCGTGATCGGCGCGCTGGAGCGCAAGTCGACCGTTGGTTCCGCGGCGCGTGCGCCCCGCCCATGGTTCATCCTCGGGTTCATCCTCGCGGCCGCGCTCGTCACCTTCATCCCCGCGCTTCAGCCGGTGGGGGCCATCACCAGCTCACTGGCGCAGCGGGCGTTCGTCGTCACCCTGTTCCTGGTGGGCACGGGCATCACCCGGGAGGCGCTGCGGAAAGTCGGCGCTCGGCCGCTGCTGCTGGGCGTCACGCTGTGGGTGACGGTCACGTCCCTCACCCTGGGTGCGCTGCGCGCCGGCTGGATCTCCTGAGCTCAGACTCACGGCGGACAGAACACCGGACAAGTCAACCGGAGTGTCTGTTCGGACACGGCGCATGGGATCTCCGGCTGCAGATGACCCTCCCGGTCCGTCCGTCTTCAGTCCACGCGCAGCCCCACGCGCTCCCAGCGGATGCCCGTTCCATCCAGGGAGAAATGGACCTGGCGCGCTCTGCCCTTCACGTTCTCGAGCGGCACCGGCCCAAAGAACCGCCCGTCGAAGCTGTTGTCGCGGTAGTCGCCCATCGTGAAGACGGAGCCCTCGGGAACAAGGCATCCCTCCTCGAGCCATTGCATACGCTCGGGGCAACCGATCCGTGCGCCGGGAAATGAGGGAAGCGATGAGTCGCCATGGCCGAAGGCGACCGAGTAAGCGCGACCGGAACCGAAGTCTTCGCGACGGGTGACGCAGTTCTCGTCCGCGTCCTCCACGCGCGCCTGGTCACACGGTTCAGCGTCGCCGCTGACGCTGCGTCCATTCACGAGCAACTGCCCATCGGACAGAGCGACGAGATCTCCGCCAGTGGCGACCACGCGCTGGACGAAGTCCTTCGTCAAATCCTCCGGCGACCGGAACACGATGATGTCGCCTCGAGAGATGGTCACGTTTCGTCGGTCCACGACGAAGTGGTCGCCCGTGAGAAGCGTTGGAGCCATGCCGGCCGAGGGGACTCTGAACGGTTCGACCCAGAAACGGCGCCCGACCCACCGCGCCCCGAACATGATCAGCACGAACAGCGCCACCATCCCTGCGGTTCGGAGTCCGCTCGAGGATCGCTGGACGGGACGCGCGACCATCGCATCGACAATCGACCCGAGCCCCACGAGCACGATGAGCGCAGCCCCCCAGAC
>JBAWAM010000443.1:0-8769 GCA_049589315.1 Myxococcaceae bacterium | reverse complement strand
GGACACAACGGAGGGGCCGTCGGGGTGGCGCCGCGGCTGGACGTGAACATCTACCGACGCGTGAGACGCATGGATTACGGCGTGGTCGCGGGGCAGGACGTGGTGGGCGCATCGGGCTTCTCCAACGCCCTGTGGGCGCAATACGCCGGTCTTCACGGCGGTTGGCGCGTGCGCGAGGAGCTTCGCCTACGGACCGGGGCGAGCGTGTTCCGGAACGGCGTCGCCCCGGGCCGGATCGACGAGTACGTGGGCGCCGACGGACCGGGCATCTCGTCCGGATACGCCGTGGGCGTGGGCGCTGAATGGGACCTCAACCCGCACCTGGTGCTCCAGGGCCAGCTGGACCGCGTGGTCCAGGCGGGCGTGTACGGACCGGGCGGTGATCTCGCGCGGAACATCGCCGCGGTTCGCCTGGTGTTGAGGGCCTGGTGACAGCACGAGTGGGAGAGGAGCGGAACATGGAGCGAGGGATGACGGTCGATCAGGTGCTCCGCGCGCTGTGGCGGCGCAGATGGCTGGTGCTGGCCATCGCCGGCGGCGTGTTCGCGGTCGGCGCGGCCATCGTTGCGACCTTGCCCAGCAAGTACACGTCGACCGCAGTGGTGCGGGTGGAGCCCCAGCACCCGGTCGCAGAGATGGTGTACCCGACGATCAGCGAGGCAATTCCGCAGCGGATCGTCACCATCCGGCAGGAGTTGCTCGCGCGGCCGGTCCTGCAACAGGTCATCGAGGAGCTGGAGCTCTATCAGGAGACAGTGGGGGAAAAGGGCATCGACGCGGCGGTGGAGCATATGCGCAAGGATCTCGCGGTGAAGATCGAAGGGGAGAACGCCTTCGAGCTCACCTACACCGCAGAGGACCCGGTGCTGGCAGCCAACGTGGCCAACGCCTTGCCGCGGGTGTTCGCGCAGGAGGCGGTGAAGAGCCGGCAGGCGGCGGCGGAGCGCGCGGCGAAGCTGTTCTCGGATGAGATGGATGCGCTGAAGACGTCGGTGGTGGACTGGGAGAAGCGGATGGCCCAGTTCAAGGTCGACCACATGGGCGAGCTGCCCGAGCAGATGGAGTCCAACATGCGCGCGCTCGATCGCATCGGGTTCCAGCTCGAGGAGCGCTACGACGAGCTGAGGATGACGCAGATGCGGCGCGCCGACATGCTGCGGGCGCACCACGTCGCGGACAGCGAGGCAGGCCGCGCGTCCATCTCGGTGGACGAGCTCGAGCGCGCGCTGATCGCGGCGCAGACGACCTGGACCGAGGACCACCCGGAGGTGGATCGTATCTCGAAGGAGCTGACCGGCATGCAGGGCCGGCTCCGGTCGGCCGAAGCGAAGCTGAGCGCGGAGCGGGCGGAGCGGGCGCGGATGCTGAAGCTCTCCGATCTGTTGGAGCAGCAGATCCAGGAGCTGCAGAAGAAGGCGGCGGCATACCAGGAGCGCCTCGATCGGACGCCGCAGTGGGCGCACGAGCTGGCGATGATGGAGCGCGACTACCAGGTCACGCGTGAGAAGTACGACAGCGTGATCTCCCGGAAGGTGGAGGCCGAGCTGTCGCGCGAGCTGGAGCTGCGGGCGTCGAAGGATCTGTTCAACGTGATCTCGCCGGCGACCGTGCCGTCGCTCCCGGCGGAGCCGGACCGCGCGGGTGGGCTGATCATCACGCTGCTGGTGGCGCTGGGCGTGGGCATACTGGCTGGCGTGGTGGTGGACATGCGCGACGAGAGCATCCGGAGCGCGAACGACGTGCGCGACCGCCTGCCGGTCCCGGTGTTGGGGGTGGTTCCGGAACTGGGAGAGGGCAAGTCGGAGAAGCGCGTGTTGCTTCCGGCCACACCGCGTCCGGGCAGCGGTCCGGAGGCCATGAACTGAGGATGGGCGAGGGGAGAGCGGACATGGACCAGACGATGGAGCGGGCGGGCAACTTCCTCCCGCGGGTGGATGAGGGGGAGCGCAACGAGGTCGATCGTCGCGTGGTCAGTCTCACGGCCCCGGGCTCCTCGGCGGCGGAGCAATACCGCACGCTGTACTACCGCCTCGAGCGGCTGCGCGACCTGCGGCCCATGCGGGTGATGGCGCTGACCTCGGCGATGCCGGGAGAGGGCAAGACCATGACCGCGGTGAACCTGGCGCTCACCGCGGCGCGGGCGACGCCTGACCGGCGGATCCTGTTGATCGACGCCGACCTGCGACGGAGCCAGGTGGCGTCCGTGCTCGGGTTCAAGTCGAAGCCCGGGCTGAGCGAGCTGCTCACCGGCGAGTGCGAGCTCGCAGAAGCCGTGCGGCGATTCCGTTCGACGCAGCTGGCGGTGATCCCCGCGGGGGCGACGCCGGATGAGCCCACCCAGCTGCTCGCCAGCCGGCGGATGAAGGATCTGATGCAGGGCGTGAAGGACAACTTCGAAGAGGTCTACGTCGACCTCCCGCCGACGCTGCCCTTCGCGGACGCGTCGATCCTGGCCGCCCTGTCCGACGGCGTGCTCCTGGTCATCCGGGCCAACGTCACGTCCACCCGGATGGTCTCGCAGGCGCTGGAGAACCTGACCGGAGCGGCGGTGGTGGGGTGCGTGCTGAATGCTGCGGAACAGGGCGCGGCGCCGTACGTGAAGGCATACCGGTAGGAGGTGGCGATTGACGAGGCTGGCAGCTGGCGGCTGGCAGCTAGCAGCTAGCAGTTTGACGCGCAGGGGCGTGGTGCGTGCGAATCCGCGTTACATGCCACTGAGCGATGCCAGGCTGCTAGCCGCCAGCTGCCAGCTGCCAGCGCGGAGGAGCACTCAACGTGGACGCGGGCTCTCACGCCGGAACGGCAATCTGGCACGAGCCCCGCAAAGCAACGGGAGAGGCTGTTCGACCATGCTGCGGGTGTTCCATCACTGGTTCTCGGCACGGAAGCTGGCGTTCTTCGTTGTGGACGCTGTTTCCATCGCGCTGGGCGCGCTCTTCGGCGCGGGCTTCTTCTCGTTCGCTACTGCGTCGTCGGATGCGGCCCTTGTCTGGCCGGAGGGTCTGCCGCTGCTCGCCCTGCTCGCGGTGTCCTACGCGGGCTGCTTCCAGCTCGCGCTGTACGCGCTGGATCTCTACGACCTCCGAATCGCGGGCCGTGACCGCTCGACGGGTCAACGCCTCCTCCGCGCCGCGGGCGTCGCTGCGATCCTGATGGCCACGGCCGTGCTCCCGATCCCTCGGGAACTCCCCCCGGGCGCCCTGCTCGGAGGCGCCTTCGGCGCGATCCTTGGATCCCTGCTCGCTCGCTCGGCCATCCCGGGCCTCTTCGGCCTGGCGGCCCCGAGTCGGCTGCTCATCCTCGGCAATGGTCAACGGGCGAGGGCGATCGCTTCGGCGGTCGCGGACCAGGGCGATGATCTGTTCGAGGTCTGTCTCTTCCTCGATCCGAAGGAGGTCTCTTCCGGCGGCCAACCGCTCGAGGTCGCGGCTGCGCGTCATTGCGCGGACTACGTCGTCGTCGCCTGCGACGAACAGCGAGGGGTCGTCGGCGCCGAGGCGCTGCTCCGCTGCAGGCTGCGCGGCTTCAAGGTCTACGACGCTGCGGGCTTCTGTGAACGCGTGCTCCGACGCATCCCGGTCGCGTTCCTCCGCGCTTCTGATCTGGCCTACGCGGACGAGATCACGCTCACCCGGACCCGGAGGGCGGCCAAGCGCGCCTTCGACGTGATCGCCGCGACGCTGCTGCTCATCGTGGCGGGTCCGCTGATGGTGCTGACCGCCCTCCTGATCAAGCTCGACTCGAAGGGGCCGGTCTTCTACCGCCAGGTCCGCTGCGGTCTCGACGGGAAGACCTACTCGCTCTGGAAATTCCGCAGCATGCGCACGGATGCGGAGACGGGGGGCGCGGTGTGGGCGCGCCTCAACGACGACCGGGTGACCCGCGTGGGCCGGCTCATGCGTGCGACCCGGGTCGACGAGATCCCCCAGGTCTTCAACGTCCTGCTGGGCCACATGAGCTTCGTCGGCCCCCGGCCGGAGCGGCCGTTCTTCGTGGAACAGCTCAAGCAGCTGATCCCCTTCTACGCCCTTCGCGAGGCCACCAAGCCGGGGATCACCGGCTGGGCGCAGATCCGCTACCCGTATGGCGCTTCCGTCGAGGACGCCCGGAACAAGCTGGAGCTGGACCTTTATTACGTGAAGAACGGGTCGCTGTTTCTCGATGTGGCGATCATTTTCCACACAGTGCGGCATGTATTTCTCGGTCGGGGTGCGCGCTGACCCGCAATTCCGGGGCACGTGGATTGCTCATCCGAAGGCGACTCGAGGGAGGACGCACCGGATGGCGACCTGGGAGGCTGAATCGCCGGTGGAGGCGCCGTGGGAGAACCGGGCTCCCCAGAACCAGTACCTGGAGGAACGCCCCACGCGCCTGGTCTGCGTCGGGGGAGGAACGGGGTTGCCGGTCGTTCTCAGGGGTCTTGCGCGAAGGTCCCTCCCGACTCCGGGCAACCCGGGCGTCGATTTGACCGCGGTGGTGGCGATGAGCGACGACGGCGGGAGCTCCGGAAGGCTTCGCCGGATGCGCGGCATCCTGCCGCCCGGTGACGTGCGCAACTGTCTCGTCGCATTGTCCGGTCGGAAGAACGTCCTCCGAAAGCTCTTCCAGTACCGCTTCGAGGGCGACCGCGGCATCGGTGGTCACGCGGTCGGCAACATCCTTCTTGCAGCGCTCACGGAGCTGAACGGCGACTTCATGGAGGCGGTTCAACTCTCGGAGAAGCTGCTGGATGCGCGGGGGCGGGTCCTGCCCAGCACGCTCTCCCGGGTCGACCTGGTGGCCGAACTCGACGACGACAGCCGCATCGTGGGGGAGCGCCATATCGCCCGCGCGCGACGGCGGGTCCGGCGGGTGTGTCTGGAGCCGACGCTGCCACCGCCGAGCGAAGGGGTGCTCGAGGCGATCTCCGGGGCGGACCTGATCGCCATTGGCCCGGGGTCCCTCTATTCCAGCGTACTCCCCAATCTGCTGGTCGACGGCGTCGCCCAGGCGCTCCGCGAAACGCCGGCACTGAAGGTCCTGGTGGCGAATCTGATGACCCAGCCGGGCGAAACCGACGGGATGGACTGCGTCGCCCACACGCGCGCGGTGATCGAGCACGTGGGCCCGGTGATCGACGTGGTGCTGGTGAACGGCAGACGGGCCGTTCCGGAGCACCTCCTGCAATACGCGCAGAAGGGGCAGTTTCCGGTCGAGATAGACCGGCGGGGGCTGATCGAGCTGGGGGTGATTCCGGTCGAAGCGGACCTGCTCCGCGAAGGTCCCCGCATCCGCCACGACGGTCGGAAGGTGGCCCGGTGCCTGCTCCAGCTCGCGCGCAGGGGGCTGTGATGAGAAGGGAAGCCGAGCTCTGGTCGAGCTCGCCGTCGCGCGTCGAGGAGATCAACGACCGCGCCGCGTTCGTGGCGCTGGAACGCGAATGGAATGCGCTCGTGGAGGAGACGGACGACCAGATCTTCTACCGACACGAGTTCTTCCGCGTCTGGATCGACAACTTCGCTCCGGACAGCCGGCTGCGGATTCTCGTCGTTCGCGGGGAGGGAGGGCGGCTGGAGGCCGCGCTTCCTCTCTGCGAAAGGCGAACGGCCTGGTACGGCATCCCGGTTCGCGAGCTGTGCGCCACCGCGAACCTGCATTCGTGCAGGTTCGATCTGATCGCACGAGACCGGATGAAGGCGGCGGATGCCTTCATGGCGCACCTGGTGGCGCATCCGGGCTGGGATGTGATCCGGCTCACCGACGTCCCCGAAGGAGGCGCAGCGTTCGAGTTGTTCGCTGCGGCGAAGCGATACGACCTGGCCTCTGGCGCCTGGCCGTCGCTGCAGTCACCGTACGTGTCCCTGCCGTCGTCCTTCGACGCGCTGCTGGGGAGGCTGGGGACGAAGTTCAAGGCGAACGTGCGCAGGCGCCGCCGCAAGCTGGAGCAGAAGGGCGTGGTGTCCATCGAGCGCGTGGAGGGCGGGCCCGAGCTCGAGCGCTACCTCGAAGAGGGCTTCGCGCTCGAGCGCAGCGGCTGGAAGGGCGAGCAGGGGACGGCGATCGCCCAGGACGTCGCCACCCGTGGGTTCTACTCCGAGCTGGCACGCACCGCGTCGGGCATGGGGGCGCTGGCCCTGTACTTCCTGCGGCTCGATGGCCGCCCGGTGGGGTTCCAATACGCGCTCGAGTTCGCCGGCCGCTATCTGCTGCTGAAGCCCGCATACGACGAGGCGCTGAAGGAGTGCAGCCCGGGTCAACTCCTCACGGAGGAGGTGCTCCGCGCCTGCATCGATCGCGGTCTGCCCGAGTTCGACTTTCTAGGTCCGGACATGGTCTGGAAGCGCGATTGGACGGATCGCGTTCGCCCCCACTTCTACCTGTTCATTTTCAGGCGAGGCCCCTTGGGACGCGCCCTGGCCGAGCTCAAGTTCCGTTGGGTTCCTGTGTTGAAGGAGAGCGTGGAGCGATGGACGCGATGAGATCGCAGCTGTTCGTCCCCGATTACCCGACCCTCTGGCCGAGCATGCTGATGGCCCGGTCCCGGCCCCAGGCCTTCCCGCCGTTCGATGGATCGGCGGTGCACTGGTTCTACTTCGCCCGCAACGCAGTCTGGCTCACGGTGAAGATGCTGGGGCTCGAGGGCGGAGAGGTGCTCGTCCCGGCCTATCATCATGGGGTGGAGATCGAGGCGCTGGTCGACGCGGGCGCGAAGCCGGTCTTCTACCGCGTGGGTCCGCAGTGGGACGTGGATCTTGAAGACGTCGAGCGACGAATCGGCCCGAACACCCGCGCGCTCTATCTGATCCACTACGCCGGCTTCCCCGGCCCGGTGCACGAGATGAAACAGCTCGCGGAGAAGCATGGGCTGCCGCTGATCGAGGACTGCGCGCTCTCGCTGCTGTCGAAGTCGGGCAACGTGCCGCTGGGGACCACCGGCGACGTGGGCATCTTCTGCCTCTACAAGGCGCTCCCGGTTCCGAATGGCGGTGCCCTGGTGATCAACGGTTCGAGGCGGTACACGCTGCCCGAGCTGCCGCCGCCGTCGCTCGCCTCGGTGTTCAGCCACACGGCGTCCGCGTTCCTCAAGAACCTGGAGATGCGCGCGGGACCTTTCGGCCGCTGGCTGCGCGGGGCGATCCGGTCGGTCGGGCACTCGGTGGTGAAGGGCGCGGGGATCGAGCGCGTCGCCACCGGGACCATGCACTTCAACCGCGCCCACGTGGACATGGGGATCAGTTCCTCCACGCTCCGGATCGCCCGCGGGCTGGACCTGGCGGACATCGTCGAGAAGCGCCGGCGAAACTACTTCTTCCTGCTGGGGCGCCTGCGCGACGTGTCGCCCCCGCTGTTCAACGAGCTCCCGCCGGGCGTGTGCCCGCTGTTCTATCCGCTGGTGGTCGAGGACAAGGCGGACATGATGGCGCGCCTCCACGCGGCGGGGATCCACAGCGTGGACTTCTGGCGCGACCCTCACCCGGCCTGCAACGCGGCGGACTTTCCGGAGGTGATGCGCCTGCGCCGGACCCTCGTGGAGATCCCGTCGCACCAGGACATCGACACGGAGACGCTCACGAAGATGGCGAAGGTGGTGCGCGAAGCGGTCACCGCCCAGGGGGTCCGCAGTCCGAAACGCGCGCGCGGTTGAACATGCGGAACGAACGCGAACTCCGGCAGAGCGGGTCGTGGGTGGCGCTCGACGAGGTCCGCGACACGTCCTCCTTCGCCGCCCTCCGGGAGGAGTGGGATGGGCTTCTGGAGAGCTCGGGCGCGGGGGTCTTCAACTCCTGGGCGTGGTTGTATCCCTGGAGCCGGCGGCTCGCGCCCTCGACGCAGTTGAGGATTCTCACCGCGCGCGATTGCGACGGGAGGTTGGTCGGCGTTCTGCCGCTTCACCTGGAAACCGTCCGGGTGCTCGGACGGAAGGTGCGGCGGTTGTCATTCCTGGGAGAGCGCCGCGTCGGCAGCGACTACCTCGACGTGATCGCGGCGCGCGGCTGCGAAGTGCCGGTGGCGCGGGCCATGGCCACCGCACTGCGCGACGGTTCAGGCGGCTGGGACGTGATGGATCTGCTGGACCTGCACGAGGGCTCGACGACGCCGTCCCTCTTCCGGGAGGTGTTCCGCGACTTCAATGTGCGGACCCGGGTCCGGATGACCTGCCCATGGGAGCGGTTCGAGCCGGGTGAGACGTTCGAGGCCTTCCTCAGGCGGACCCGACGCCGCGACAACTTCCTCCGGCGGAAGAAGTGGCTGGAGAAGCAGCCGGGCTATCGGTTGGAGGTCTCCACACGCCCAGAGGCTCTGGCGCGTCCGCTGGCGGAGTTCTTCCGGTTGCACGCCCTCCGCTGGGACCTCGAGGGTGGCTCCTCCGGGATCACCGGTCCGGAGGTGGAGGCGTTCCACCGCGACGCGACCTGGGCGCTGGCCGAAAGCGGGAAGCTCCGGCTGTACACGATGTGGATCGGGGAGAAGGCGGTCGCGTCGGTGTACGGGATCGTGCACGGCGACACCTTCAGCTACTACCAGGCGGGCTACGATCCGGAGTGGCGCGACAAGAGCGTCGGACTCGTGCTGGTCGGGGCCACGTTCGAGGACGCGATGGGAGGGGGCCTGCGCGAGTACGACTTCCTCCGCGGTACGGAGACGTACAAGTCGGACTGGGTGTCGAAGACCCGGAGCACGATCGGGGTCCGGGTCTTCGCTTCGACCGGGGCGGGCGCGTGGCTGGACGCGGTGGAGCAGGGCGCACGTGATGTGAAGGGCGTCCTCGAGCGCGTGCTCCCGGAGGGG
>JBAWAM010000442.1:0-1765 GCA_049589315.1 Myxococcaceae bacterium | reverse complement strand
CGCCATCTCGATCTGGAAGAAGCACCACGGCCCGAACCACATCGAGGTTCTCAACGACGAGATGGACCTCGCGGTCTCCTACCGCCATCGAGGAGATGCGGCGCTGGCTTCATCGAAGGACTCCGCCGCGCCGGAGCTTAGCCGCAGCGTGCTCAACAACCTCGCAGTCGCGAATTACGCGATGGGCGAAGCAAGGACGCGCGCGCGCTTCGTTCGAAGCACTGCTCGCAACACTGGAGCTCGTCCGCACCCTCTTCAACGCTTCGCGCCCTGGACTCAGACGAGAAGGCGACGCTCAGCGCCCAGCACCCGTCGATCCGCAGCTATGGCGAAGCCAACTCAGAGGTGGGTGTCAGTCCTTCGAACGCGACTAAGTAGTCCACGAACTTGCCCAACGGGGCATCCCGCAGCGCTGCGTTCCAGCTTCCCCCCGGTTCGATGCAGCCCGTCACGTTCTCCAGCGGCGTGCCGTCTACGCGGATGAACAGCCGTTTCCGTTGCTGGCCGAATCGACCCTTCAGCGCCCTGCCAATCGGGTCCTCCGGATCGACCGTGCGCACGGAGAGGCTGCTGCCCTTTGAATACAGCTCGAGGAGGTGGGCAACCCGGAAGGCCGGGAGGACGAACTCGTCTTGTCTGTGGCCCGGACCCTCGGCCCCATCCAGGAGCTGGAGGTTCTCCGTCGTGTGGGAGTTGCCGACGTAGACCAGGATCCGGGCGGCCGGATCTGAATCCAGAACGCGGCGGAGGTGTCGGAACATCCGCTGATCGCGCGTCTGCTCGAGCGTCGACACGTTCCAGCTACTGGGTCCATCGATGAGCAGTACGCGCAGGGATTTCCGCTGCGGATATTCCCGATTCAGCCGGCGCGCTACGACGAGGACCTGGGCGAGCTCGGGACCCAGCAAGGTGCGTCGCAGTGCCCGGTCGTCATCAACCCCGGCGAGGTACTGGTCCACGAACACCTGTCGGTCCTCATGCCCCTCGAGGGCCACGTACGAGTAGCCCGCGTTGTGATGAAGGCCCTGCATGAGCTCGACCAGGAGCGCAGCAGGCTCACGCTTCCCATGCGTCTCCCCCAGCACGACGACCCGGTGACGTGCCGCCAGCTCGATCAAGTCGGCAATGTCCGGGCTGATGGAGTTCCCGGGGCGCGCCAGGGCTGCCTCGATGTCAGAATCTGCCGCGCTGGCGAAAGAGCTCGTCGCGGCAAGCAAGGCAACGAGAACAGGTCTGAGCTTCATCGCTTTCACTCCGCGCGGGTTGGGCAACCCGAACCTATTCCAGACGCGACGGTTCTCGAGCACCGAACAGGCGAGTGCACCTGAGTTCGCCGCTGCGCGGCGTGCGATCGTCCCCTGGTTCTGCTCGACACTTATGCGCTTGCGCAGGTTCGCGTGTCCGGTGCGGGTTTCAGGGAGCGACGCCCCGGAATCTACACGCGCCAGTCGGTCGTACGCCGCGACGAGGCCAGGTGGTAGCGGGCGCGTGGCGTGGTAGAAAACGCGCCGTGACCTTCGAGAGGCTTGGCACGATCACGCTCGGAGCCCTGGGCATCGATGAAGAGACGCTCGATGGCCCCTTCTTGATGCGCGACGGGAGCTTCGGGCTGCTCGTGTCTCTCCGCGGCAAGGACGGGGGCTCGATGCCGGGCCCTACGGAGCTCGCGTGGCGTCGAGACGTCCCCGCCCGGGCTCGGACGGAGCCGGTACACGTCTTCGTCCGGCGAGGCGACCACGCGCTCTACCTCGGCACGGCGACGGTG
>JBAWAM010000441.1:0-2967 GCA_049589315.1 Myxococcaceae bacterium | reverse complement strand
CGTGAAGCTGGTGCTCGCGGTGGGACAGCACGACCGCGACTACGTCGATGCCTTCTATGGCCCCGCGGCGTGGGCCGAGGCGGCGAAGGCCTCGAAGCTCCCCCTCGAGGAGATCCGTGCGCAGGCGACCGGGTTGTCCGCGCAGATCGAGGCCGTCCCCGAGCCGTCCGAGGAGCTCGAGAAGCTCCGCCGTCGCTATCTCCTCCGGCAGCTCGCCGCGCTGCAGACCCGGGTGGCGATCCTGTCCGGAGAGCGCCTGCCCTTCGACGAGGAGAGCCAGCGGATCTACGACGCCCGTTCGCCGGCGCTCGACGAGGCCCAGCTCCAGTCCGCGCTCCAGGCGCTCGACGCGGCGCTTCCGGGGGAGGGCCCGCTGGATGTGCGCCTGGCGAACTTCCGCAAGCAGTTCGAGATCCCGAAGGACAGGATCGATCCGGTGTTTCGCGCCGCCATCGACGAGGCGCGCCGGCGAACGCTGGTCCACTTGAGACTTCCCGCGAACGAGACCTTCAAGCTCGAGTACGTCACCGGGAAGAGCTGGGGCGGCTACAACTGGTACCAGGGCAACGCCACCAGCCTCATCCAGATCAACACCGACCTGCCCATCCATCCCTGGCGCGCGGTGGACCTCGCGGCCCACGAAGGGTACCCGGGCCACCACGTGTACAACGTGCTCCTCGAGAAGCACCTGGTGCGCGAGCGCGGCTGGGTCGAGTTCTCCGTGTATCCGCTCTTCTCTCCGCAGTCGCTGATCGCCGAGGGCAGCGCGAACTACGGGATCGACGTGGCCTTCCCCGACGCCTCGGAGTTCGCGCGGGACGTGCTGTTTCCACTCGCCGGACTCGATCCCGCCCAGGCCGAAGCGTACGTGCGGGTCGAGGAGCTGGCGGGCAAGCTGGACTACGCGGGCAACGAGGTCGCGCGCCGCTATCTCGACGGGGTCTTCACCCGGGAGCAGGCGAAGGACTGGCTCGTCCGCTACGGGCTGATGTCTCCGGAGCGCGCGGAGAAGCGGGTGGCCTTCATCGACACCTACCGGGCCTACATCATCAACTACAACGTGGGGCGCGACCTGGTGCGGGCGTACGTGGAGGGCCGGGGTGGAACCGCCGATGCGCCGAAGCGCCGCTGGGACGTGTTACGCGATCTGCTCGCGTCGCCCCGGCTCCCCTCCGACCTGCGCGCGGAGGAGCGCCGACCGTAGGCAGGTCTTCAGCGTACCCGCGCGGGTTGGCGAGTCAGCAGCGTCCCCAATCGTGACGCCAACTCGCCGCGGGAGTGCACGCCGAGCTTGATGTAGATGCGTTTCAGATGCACTCCCACCGTCTGCTCGGACATCGAGAGCTGCACGGCGATGTTGGAGTTGGTGCACCCCGAAGCCACCAGACGTGCGACCTCGCGCTCACGCGCCGTCAACTTGATCAAGCCCTGGGCTTCTGTCGTCACCGGCACGATCCCGCATGCGGAGGCGAGATCTATCGCTGCCTGCAGCGTCGCGGACGCAAGCAATGAAACCTCGGTCAGCGGTTTCGATATCTCGGACATCGCGAGGGGCGAGGGGGCGTGGGTGCCCAGCGCTATCCAACCGATGACTTCCCTGCCGCGCCCGAGAAGAAACGAGTTGAGCAACCCGTTCACCCCCACGGGTTCCAACACCTCGCGGCGGAAACGATTCATCAGACTCAGATCGCGCGCGAGCTCCAGTGGCGCATAGGCGCCGGGGCCGATCAGGACCGCGACGGATGTCCCATCTCCTGCCCGCTCAACCTTGGGAAGGAACTCGTCGATGATCTGCTCGACCACCCGCCCGAAGGCGGGCGGATCCGCGGCAGCAGAGGGCTCGACGAACGCTCCGGGCGGGCAGGTGCACACGGCCGCGAAGGTGGCATTGGACGCGCGCCGAACGGCGCTGGCCAGCAGGCGCCGCCACTCCTCGGCGGGTGCGAAGCGACGAGCGCAGTCGAAGGCGTCGCTCCAGGTACTCACGTCGTCCACCAACCCCTACTTTCTACCCCCCGATACCCACACTCGAACCCGGAAAACCCCGCAACTACCCGGGGTTAGGGGACTGTTTGTACCATGAACGTGGTATATCCAACAGCCGCCAGATCCCTCACCCTCGCCAGGTGTTCCACGAGCTGGCCAGGGAGTTCAGTGAGGAGGCAAAGGTTCTGCTCGAGCAGCTCGAGCGCGATCTTCTCTCTCTCGAAGCGGAGTCTTCCGCCGAGTTCCGCGGGCAGGCGTCGTCCCGGATCCGCCGCGCGCTGCACACGCTGAAGGGGAACGCCGGACTGCTCGGCACGCCGTCGCTGCAGAGCGCGCTGCACCGGATGGAGGACGCGGTCGGGGCGCTGGCGACGGAGCCTTCCCAGGTCGCCTGGCTGCTGGGTGCGGTGGATGTGGTCCGCGAAGAGGTCGAAGCGATCGCCGCGGGCCGCGCAGTGGAACAGGCCACCGAGGACCTCCTGCGCCTGGCCTCGGGCGAGCTCGCAGCGGAGGACGACGCCAGCACCGAGGCGAACTTCCTCGCCGGCGCCGAGGTGCGGGTTCCGAGGGAGCGCCTGGATCAACTCCTCGCGGCGACGGGAGAGCTCGTCGTCACCAATACCCAGCTCCAGAAGCTGCTCGCCTCGGGAGGCCTGAACCCGAAGCAGAGCGTGCACTGGATGGATCGACTCGATCGCACGGCGCGGCTGCTCCACGAGCTGGTGGTGAAGGCCCGAACGCTCCCGGTTCGCACCCTGCTCTCCCGCTTCGGCCGACTGGTTCGAGACGACGCGCGGCACCACGGGCGCGAGGCGAAGCTCGAAGTCAGCGGCGAGCACGTGCAGGTGGATCGGGTGGTGCTGGAGGCGCTGGGCGCGCCGCTCATGCACCTGGTCCGCAACGCGGTGATCCATGGCGTGGAGCCGGCCGACGCGCGAAGGGCGCAGGGAAAGCCGCGCACCGGCACGGTGAGTCTGGAGG
>JBAWAM010000440.1:0-1663 GCA_049589315.1 Myxococcaceae bacterium | reverse complement strand
ACTAGGTCGGGGACGCCGTGGCGCAAGATCTTCCAAGCAAGGCAGAGGTCCTGATCGTAGGCGGCGGCATTGCCGGTTGCTCGATCGCCTATCACCTGACGAAGCTCGGCATCACCGATGTCCTCCTATGCGAGCGCCGGCAGCTCTCTTGTGGGACGACGTGGCACGCGGCTGGTCTCGTCACGCAGCTCCGGGCGACCCGCAACATGACCGAGCTCGCCAAATATACAGGCGAGCTCTTCCGCGCGCTCGAAGCGGAGACGGGACAGGCGACCGGCTTCAAGCAGAACGGCTCTTTGAGGGCCGCAAAAACCGAGGCGCGGTTCGAGGAGCTTAAGCGCGGTGCCTCGATGGGCCGCAATTTCGGCCTGCCGGTCGAAGTCGTCACGCCAGGCGACATCAAGGAGCGCTGGCCGCTGATCGACACGAACGACATCGTCGGTGGCCTCTGGCTTCCGGATGATGGACAGGTCAATCCCGCAGACGTGACCATGGCGCTCGCCAAAGGCGCGCGGTCCGGCGGTGCACATATTGCCGAGAATTTGAAAGTCCAGCGTATCCTAGTCGAGCATGGCCGGGCCGTCGGCGTGCTCACTGACAAGGGCGAGGTGCGAGCGAACAAGGTCGTCATCTGCGCCGGAATGTGGTCGCGCGAACTCGCGGCGCGGGTGGGCGTGTCGCTTCCACTGCACGCGGCGGAGCACTTTTACATCGTCACTGAGCCTATCCCCGGACTGCCGAAGAATCTGCCGGTACTCTTCGTCAGCGACGAGCAGGCTTACTACAAGGAGGATGCCGGCAAGCTGCTTGTCGGTTGTTTCGAGAAGAACGCCAAGCCGTGGGGAGCGGGGGGAATCCCAGAGGATTTCTGTTTCGACAGCCTTCCGGAGGATTTCGATCACTTCGAACCGATCCTCGAGCAGGCAGTGCGCCGCGTGCCGGCCTTGGCGAGCACCGGAATTCAGCTCTTCTTCAACGGGCCCGAGAGCTTCACGCCCGACGACCGATATCTACTCGGCGAGACGGCGGAGGTGGAAAACCTCTTCTGCGCCTGCGGGTTCAACTCAGTCGGTATTCTCTCCTCGGGCGGGGTCGGCAAGGCACTCTCGCTCTGGATCCGCGACGGTCACCCGCCGGTCGAGCTGGCGGATGTAGACGTGCGCCGCATGGTCCCATTCCAGTCGAACCGCCGCTACCTCTTCGAGCGGACTAAGGAGACGCTCGGACTTCTCTTCGACATGCACTGGCCCAATCGCCAGTACGCCACTGCGCGCGACGTGCGGCGCAGCCCCTTCCACGACAAGCTGCTCGTCTCCGGCGCATGCATGACGGAGGCGGCCGGCTACGAGCGGCCGGGCTTTTTTGCGCGGGCCGGCGAGCGCCCCGAACTAGTTTACTCTTACGGCCGGCAGAACTGGTTCGACGTCTGCGGGGAGGAATGTCGAAACACGCGCGACAATGTCACGCTGTTCGACCAGAGCTGCTTTCCGAAGTTCATCGTCGAGGGGCGGTATGCGTGCTCCGCACTCAACCGCATCTGCGCGAACAACATCGATGTTCCTGCCGGCCGCCTAGTCTACACGCAATGGCTTAACGAGCGCGGGGGCATCGAGGCGGACGTCACAGTAACGCGGATCAGTGAGACGTCATTCCTGATTGTGAC
>JBAWAM010000439.1:0-4185 GCA_049589315.1 Myxococcaceae bacterium | reverse complement strand
CAGCTTCGGTTCTGGGGTATGCAGAGTCCCTCACCGGAGAGGATCATGCCGCACGGGCACTGGGTCCCGGCCGGGGTGTTGAAGCAGTACTTGCGCACGCCTCCGTCGGGCAGCGCGGCGCTCGTGTCGCCCTGGAGCGCAAGGCAACGACCGTTCGGATCGAAGGTCGGGCCGCTGCCGCACTGGCTGTCGTCGGTGCACTCGCCGCACACGTTGAGGCGGCGACGGCACACTCCCGGGAAGCCGGTTTCGTTGGTCTCGGTCACGCAGCGGCAGCCGACGCCGGTGACGTTGCAGTAGTCGTCCGGATCAAAGCCCGGCGGGGGACAGTTCGTGTCGTTGTTGCAACCGCGCGCCGCGATGCAGCGACCGGTGCGCTCCTCACAGCGGAGGCCCTGGTCGAACTGGGCGCAGTCGTCGTCCTGGACGCACTTGGCGATGCACTCACCGCCGACCTCCTCGGCCGGCCGAGCGCCCCAACAGATGGTGCTGGCGCTGACGTTGCTTTGACATTCCTCGTCGGAGAAGCAGACGAAGCCGGCATCCACCGGGCCCGCGTCGACACCTGCGTCGACCTCCGGCTCGATCGGCCCCGCATCCGGAGTCTCCACGGGCTTGGGACAGCCCTGGAGGCAGACCACATTGAACGCTCCCAACGTGAGGAGCGCGACCAGCCACGAGCGACGCATCGTCTGTCCTTCCTGTGAACAGGCGCCGCGCATTCTTGGAAGAACTCCGGCCTCGCGGGGCGCCGACGAAAAATCGTTGCGCAATCTACACGAACTCAAGGGCCGAGGCCCACCCACACCTGTCCGTCCTCGAAGAATTCCTTCTTCCAGATCGGCACCTCTGACTTCAGTCGTTCGATGGCATGACGGCAGGCCTTGAACGCCTCGTCCCGGTGGGGTGCAGCCGCGGCGATCACCACCGCGGCCTCGCCCGGGGACAGGACGCCCACGCGGTGGGAGATCGCCACGCGACTGCCCGGGAATAACCGCGAAGCCTCGTCAGCGATCTCGTCCAACTTCCGTACGGCCATGGGGGCGTAGGCCTCGTACTCGAGCCGCAGCACGCGCCGTCCGCGGGTGTTGTCGCGCACGTTGCCAGTAAAGGTGACCACGCCGCCCATGCCCTCTCCGGACACGGCCTTCATCACCTCGTCGAGCGACAGCGGCGTCTCCAATACCCGGCAGCGCCCAGAGCCACCGGAGACGGGAGGGATCAAGGCGACCTCGGCCCCCTCCGGGACGGGATCGTCCGGCGCGCAGAACTCCTGGTTCACAGCCACCCGCAGGTGACCGCACAGCGGCGCCAGCGACGGGTGTCGCCGGGCGAGGACCTCGAGCAGCCCGCGGGCGGTGATCCCCGCATCAACAGTTAGCGTCTCGCGGGACGTCCCCGTCCGCTCTCGCGCCGCAGCGAAATACAAGACCGTGATCGTCACGCCGGCCTCCGTTGAAAGGGCGAACCTACCGCGGACGGAGCGTGACCCGGCCCTTCAGCCTCGCGCCCTCGTCGACCGGCTGAACGTCCACGAACACGGTGTCGACCGCGGTGAGTTGCTGGAGGAACGACCGGGCCAGGCCCGTCATCGCCGCCGCCTTTCCGCCTCCGGCCTGCGCCTGGGAGAGCTCCCGGAGGACCTGCCCGAGATCGATCAGCAGCGAGGCGTGTCCCGGCCCGAACGTCTGCGCCCCATAGCGCTCCTGGAGCTGCTGGAGGAGTCGACCGCCCTCGCGATCCCGCAGCGGCTCGCCGGCCTCGAGGTTGAGTCGGTCCTCGGTGACCTCCACGACGGCCCGCCGGCCCCGCAGCTCGAACAGGAACGCGGTGGCATCCGTCGCCGGGCGCTTCTCGTAGGTCAGCCCCCGCTGTCGAAGCGCGCGCTCCACCAGGGATTCGGCGAGCGGGCGATCCCTGACGCCCACGTGGGCGAGGAGCGTCCCGGACACGTCCGGCGCCCCGGGATTCTTTCCAAGCCGGTCCAGGGTGCCTCTGGCGTCGAGATACGCAGTGAGACCCACGGTTCCGGTGAAGGCCCGTTCGAGCTGCGCCAGCTCCGCGTCGTCGTCGCCGTCGAGCCCTCCGCGGAGGAGCTTCGCCAGCTCCTCCGGAGCGACCGACAACGAGGCCGCCAGCACCGGCCCATGCGCTCCACCCTCGAGCGGGCTCCCCGCCGGAGCGCTCGTCACGTTCCACAGCGGCCCGTCCGCGAGCACGAACCCGTCGATGGCCAGCACCTCGGAGGCGAACTGCAACGAGGTCAACGCGCCTTCGATCCGCGGCCCTTCTCCGGCGCTCCGACGCGGTCTGAGCAGTACGTAGACCTGACCGGCCATGACGCGCTCGCGGAGCCGGCCCAGGGTTTGATCTCCGGAGAGCCCTTCGGCCGGTGAGGCGCGAACCACGTCGCGAACGCGATCGAGCGCCGCGAACGACTCCGCGCCCTCGGACATGAGGAGGTAGAGGTAGCCGCGATCGGTGAAGGCGAACGCGGTGCGCCCCTCCCGATGCCCGAGCGCGATCACCCCGCTGGCCTCCGTGGCGGTGTACCCGCGCTGCACGAAGGCGCGACGCACGGAGCGAAGCGCGGCGGCGTCGTCCTGCACGCCAATGGTCACGATGCTCCCCGGCACCTCGTGAAGCCGGAACGCCGCCAATCCCTCCTCCGGGTCGAGCCCCAGCTCCGGCGGAGGCGGCCCTGCGCTCAACTCCAGCGCGTAGCGGAGAAAAGGATCCTCGTCGGCGGCTGCGCTGAACGAGGGCGTCGCCCGCTCGAGGAAATCCACCGCGGGCTCGAGCGCCCTCTGCACGTGCGGGATCCACGTGACCTGTGCCACCTGTGCCGGAATCGCACGGAGCACAGGCCTGGGGAGGACCGTGAGCTCCTCGACGTGGAGCGTGTCCCCGTCCAGCTCGGCGCGGACCCGGTGGACGCCCGCGGTGTGGAAGGAATGCTCGACCGAGGCGCCCTGCGCCACCTGCCGGTCATCGATGAACCAGACCGGACCGGGCTCCTCCGCGCCGCTGGCGACGAGCCGGACCGGCTCTCCTGCGAAGGCCTCCCGTGGCACGCTCACGTCCGGTCGAGCGGCGCGATGGCAGGCGCCGCTCACCAGGATCAGTGAGAGCAGGAGGAGGCGTCGCACCGGTTAGAACTCGAACGACATCCCGAACATGAAGTAGTCGTCCGAGAGGTCGAGCTTCGTTCCGAAGCCGTTCGCCTGGAGGAGGTTGTACTCGGCGAAGAGGTAGATGTGGTTGATGCCGAAGTCGGAGTCCAGGTTCCGGGCCATCCGCGGCCCGAGCACGTCGAGCTGGAACGCGAGGCCTGCGGCGCCCGCCAGGCCGTAAGTGAAACCTTGCTGCGGAACCTTGTTCACGCGCTCGACCTCACCACCCTTGGTGGCCCACCACGGGATGAAGGCAATGCCCGCCCTCACGTACGGCACGAGCGGGATCTTCAGCTCGTACGGGAGGTAGTCGAAGTTGTAGACCGCCATCAACCTGATGGGGATGACGTGCAGCGCGGTTGGGACCGACGTCTCGCCTCCCCGGTCCAGCGGGGCTTGCTCCCCCGTCGTCGGGTCGGGAGGCGGCTGGCCACCTTTGAGCTCGACCGACTTCCCGTACTTCTCCGCGTACCCGGCAGACAGGCCGACCCCGAAGGTGCCGAAGCCCTTCCAGAGAAAGCGGTCATAGTCGATGGCGAAGAGCAGCATCGACGACGCGCCGAATCTGGACTGGTAGGGGTCCTTGTCGCCGAACCCGGCGGTGCGACCAATCTCTGGCCTGTACCCGCCGAGATTCAACCGGAGAGCGCCCGTCCGGGGCGACTCGTTATAGCTGACCTGCGCATGCGCGGCAGGGGCGGCCAACAACGCCGCGACCGCGACCGCACCCGCCCAGAGCGCACCTCTCACCGCCATGACCTTCGACTCCTTGCAATCAGGAAGGCCCCAGAGAGCAGGCCGAAAACTCCAAGCGTGGCGCCGCCCGCCGCAGAGCAACCCACCACTTCAGGATTGGCCTCGGAGATCTCGCAGCCGATGCCGCAGGTCAGGATCGGCGTCGCCTTGAGCTCGTTCGAGGCCGGGCTGACGTTGCCCGCCGCGTCACGCGCCTCCGCGGTGACGGTGTACTCGACGAAGTTCTCGAGCCCGGTGATCGTCACCCGCGTCGCTG
>JBAWAM010000438.1:0-3322 GCA_049589315.1 Myxococcaceae bacterium | reverse complement strand
TCTCCGACGTTGGCGTCGTCGCGAGAGGAAGAGGATTGGATGGGGCGCATAGAGACCTCGGGAGAGAAGCGCACCCCGCGACTGCACGAGGCGAGCCCGGCAACCCACCCTCTGGTTCCGCTGATTTGCCCGCGATGCCTGTCCAGAATCCGGCTGGAGCGTCCGCAAGTTGAGATGGCCGAGTGGAGAAACGACCCCAGGTTGACCGGGGTCAAGTGGCGTGGCGCCGGTGGTGACACGCGCATGACGGTGCGGTCCGTAGCCTTCGCGCATTGGAGGTAGACCCGTGACTGCA
Organism: Myxococcaceae bacterium; assembly: GCA_049589315.1. GTDB lineage: Bacteria > Myxococcota > Myxococcia > Myxococcales > Myxococcaceae > JBAWAM01. The sequence continues at coordinate 3,027 of JBAWAM010000438.1, read as the reverse complement.
CCCCACCGCCCCGATCCCATTCCTCACCCGGTCGCCAGGAGAGAGCCTCCTCCCGAGGTGAACCTGCCGCCGGCGCCGAAACTGACCCGGGAGGTGATCGCCGGGTTCGTCGAACAGGGACGTCATCTGCTGGTTCAGGGCGGCATGGGGCTGCACGCCTCCGACGGCCTCTCCGGGAAGGTGGCCTCTTCGCCCACGCGGCGCTTCGTCCCGGTGGGGACCATCTCCGCGGTAGGCAAGAACGAGGCGGGGCTGGTCGCGGAGATCCGCCGGGCGCGTTCGGAGGCCCCGCACGGCTTCATCGGCGTGAACCTGATGGCGGCCCTCAACCAGGACGACTTCAAGTCGTTGGCGCTGACCGCGCTCGCAGAGGGCGTGAGCTTCCTGGTCCAGGGAGCGGGGATCTCCCGGGACATCCTCCGCTGGTGCCGCGAAGCGAAGACGCCGTTCGCGGGCATCGTCTCCTCGGGTCGGCTGGCGAAGATGTACGAGAAGTGGGGCGCCGACTTCGTCGTGGCCGAGGGCAGCGAGGCAGGCGGACACATCGGCGACATCGGTCACTCCCTGCCCTCGCTGGTCGAAGAGGTCTGTGCCGCATGCACGCTTCCCGTCGTCGCCGCGGGCGGGATCGTCGGTGCCGACATCGGCCAATACCTCGCCCAGGGCGCCGCCGGCGTGCAGCTCGCGACGCGGTTCCTCGCCTGCAGCGATGGGGACGCACATCCCCGGTTCAAGGAGATGCATCTGGGCAAGACCGAGGAGGACGTAGTCGTGATCACCAGCACGGTGAAGGGGATGAAGGCCCGCGCCGTGCGGAATCCCTTCACCGACGCGTTGGCCCAGGGACGTGTCTTTCCCCCGCGCGCAAAGGCGTGGTTCTACGGCAGGGACGGCTACCGCGGACGCAAGAAGTCCTGCATCGACTGTCTCGCGCGGGATCTCTGTGTCTGCCGTGAGAGCGGCTTCAAGGAGAGCTTCTGCATCACCGACGCGTTGCTGCGCGCGGCCATCGAAGGCGATGTGGAGAACGGGCTCTTCTACTCCGGCAGCAGCGTCACCCGGATCCCCGAGCGCAGCCTCGCGGAGCTGAAGACCGCGCACGAGCTGATCGCCACCCTGGAGCAGGAACTGGTCCGCTGGGAGGCGGCGAACCAGCCCAGGACGGCGGTAGGCTGACGTGTCGGACCTGGCGGGCAGGACGCCTGCGGTGGACGACCCCTCCGGGAGCCCACGCTCGCGGCGTTCCCGCTGGAGCCGCAGGATGCATCAGGCGATGCGAGACGGTGAACGCTCCCGTCACGGCACTCCGTCGTGTCCCAAAGAATTGAAGTAGTGGGGTCCGATGAACAGAAAGCTGTCACTGCTGGGAGCGTGTCTCGGTCTGCTCGCGTGCGGGCCGGAGTCGTTGTCGTCCGGGGGAGAGATCACGGGAAGCCTCGGCGCCGAGCTCGACTCCGAGAACATCGAGCTCGTCTATGCGCACGGCGTGACCCGCGGATGCTCGAGCTGCATGTCGTGGCAGGGGCTCGTCACGGTGAAGAACCTCGCGTACGAGAAAGACGTCGCGGTCGTGTACCAGATGGACGCGATGGGCTGGCGCGAAGCCCCTGCGCGCTTCGTGGAGGCGCTCCCCGGCGGGCGCGAGCTGTGGACCTTCGATCGCGTGGGCAGCCCCGGCGATTTCCAGTTCGCGCTGCGCTATCGGGCCGCAGGCCATGAGTACTGGGACAACGCCGGAGGACTCGACTACCGCGGGAGGATCTGGCCCGTCGACGGCCGGGGATTGGCGACGGTGAATGCGCCGCTGGGTGTCGCGCGTGACGTCGCGATCACCTATGCGGTCGTCCGCGATCCGCTGGAGAACGAGACCGGCCCAGTCCTCCACGTGTACCTGCGCGTCCGGGACAGGGCGTACGACAAGCGCGTGCGCATCGTCTACTCGACCGACGGCTGGGAGACGGTCGGTGAGACCGAGGCCCGCTACGAGTACGGCGGAGACGCGCAGCAGTGGATCGCCCGGATCCCGCTCGGTCCGAACCACCAGGCGATCGACTTCGCCGCAACGACCCTCATGGCCGGCCACGAGGGCTGGGACAACAACTTCGGACGCAACTTCCGATGCGCGAGCGACGCGACCGGAAGCTGGCGCTGCGACGGTGCGCTGTTTCGCTAGTCAGGCCCGCGTCGACGAGATGACTAGTTGATCGTCGCGACGCAGCTCCACTGGACGTCGAAGTTCTTGAGCACCGGCGAGCTCTGCCCGTCGGTGGACGCGAGAACGAACTCGACCTGCAGGTAGCGACCCTTCGGTACGCCCGCCGCACCGAGATCGGCGGGCGATGTCGTGAACGGCCCGTACTTCATCAGGCTGGTGTCGCTCAGCTCCTGGAGCGTGTTGGCGACCTTCACGAACACCTGCAGCGAGGTTCCAGTCGGAACGTCGGCGGACCAGACGACCTGCAGCCAGCTCGCCTGCTCGCCGCAACCCTCGAGCGTGTGGCGGTACGTGCCGCGCGGTGCGGTGAACTTGCGCAGCGCATAGCCGGTGAAGTCGGAGTAGGTGTACAGGCCCGACGACTGCTGCGCGGTCCTGAGGACCTCACCGGTGTCCCGGTGGATGCGCATCACGTTGCCGCTGTTGTTGTTCACCCAGGGGTGGCCATCCGCATCGAGTCCCACCCCGATGCTCGTGTGGGTGTTCCCCTCGGTGGCGTCGACGAACTCCAGTGCGCCGTTGGGCGTGTTGAAGGGCTTGATCGCCCCGGTATCGCCGCTGAACGCAATCAACTGCGCGGCGCCGGAACCGTTGCGCGAGTCCGCGCTCATCCAGATGTAGCCCTGGTCATCCGCCGCGATCCCGCGCGCGCGCCCGAAGTTCGAGCCGCCGGTACCGGTGGCAGCACCGAACTCGAACTTCGTCCAGGTCCCGGGCGTGGCCGCCTTGCCCTGGCCGTGGTCGTAACGAGCGGCGACCGGTCCCGCGGACCATCCGCCCAGCCACACCCGGTCCTTGCCGTCGATGGCGAT
>JBAWAM010000437.1:0-17308 GCA_049589315.1 Myxococcaceae bacterium | reverse complement strand
CGCGGGGTCTCACGGAGGGTCGCCTCGTCGAGCGCGGCCTGGACCTCGTCCTCACCCTTCGGAACGTTCATCAGACCGGCCTTGATGACGTTGGTCAGCGGGGTCGGCTTCTGGCCGGCGACGTAGTTGATCGCCTTGTCGAGGTCACCCGCGTAGATGTGCTTCTTGAGGCCGCGGATGAAGGCGTCCTTGTTGATGGACGCGGAGAAGTAGAGAACGATCACGCGCTCGATGATGATCGCCAGCGCGACCAACAGGCACACGGCGATGGGGTACATACCCCACTGACCTGCCTCCCAGCGCGCGGCCAGCCCGTCGATGAAACTCTTGTCAGCCCCGCCGGGGACGTTCGCGAGAACAGAAAGCTTGCTCAGGAACTGCATGTTCATTTGGGTATGGCCTCCGGTTCGACCGCGTCTCTTACAGCCACGGCGGTCAAGGCGGTGGAGAGTAACGTGGCATTTTCGAAGGTGTCAAGACGAGCCCAAACGGATCCATGTTCGCGTAATACAAGGCGAATTTTCCATTTGCCGGCTTCCCGGGCAGGCGTTACGGGGCATCCCACATCTGGTATAGGGCCCGTCCATGGCCCGCAAACGCATCGGTGAACTTCTCCTCGAACGCGGGATCATCAGCCGCGATCAGCTGGAAGAGGGCCTCGCCCATCAGCGCACAACGCGGCAACGGCTGGGGGTCGCGCTCCTCCAGAAGGGATTCCTGAACGAGGACCAGCTGGCCCAGGCACTGGGGGAGGCGTTGGGGGTGCCTCTCATCGATCTGCGGAAGGTGCAGGTCGACTGGTCCGCGGTCCACATGCTCCGGGCGCGCTTCTGTGAGACGCACGATCTCTTCCCGTTCGCCCTGGCGGTGGAGCGCGGGCGCAAGCAGCTCGTGGTGGCCATGACTGATCCGCTGAACGTTCCCGCGCTGGAGGAGATCGAGTTCACCACGGGGCTCAAGGTGTCCGCGCGGCTGGCCCCGCTCTCCGCGGTGCGGTCGGCGATCCTGCGCTACTACCACAAGGTGAACCCCGACGATTCTCCGGCGGGAACCATGACCCTGATCCAGCGCGGCGGCGGCGTCCGGGTCGTGCCAGTGGATCAGAACGCGGCCGAAGTAGAGGAGGAGGTCATCGTCGGCGAGGAGCTCTCCTCGAGCGAGGTCAGCGAGCGGACCGCGTTGGCCGACCTCATCGCCCGCCGGGAGGCGCAGCGCCGCGAACGCCGCAAGGCGGGGAGCAGCCCGGCCTCGAAGACGGTGGCGGAGGCGGCGAAGGACCTCGACTACCTCTTCGGCGTGCGGGAGGAGACCGACGACGTCGAAGCGCTCGAGCGGAAGTTCTGGGCCTTGATGCGGATTATGGCCCGCAAGGGTTTGATTACCCGGGACGAGTTCCAGAAGGAGCTCGACGACGAGGAGTGAGCGAGCTTCCCATGGCCGACCTGCTGAAGCTGCTCGAAGACCTGCACCGTGAGGTGGACCGTCAGGCGGGTGCGCTCGCGGAGAGGCACGCCGCGCGGCTCGCCTGCCGGAAAGGTTGCAGCGGCTGCTGCGTCGACGAGCTCACCTGCTTCGAGATCGAGGCCGAGAACATCCGTCGCCACCACGCCGAGCTGCTCGAGCACGGGGTTCCCCACGCTGAGGGGAAGTGCGCCTTCCTCGACGAACACGGCGCTTGCCGGATCTACGCGCAGCGCCCGTACGTCTGCCGCACCCAGGGCCTCCCGCTGCGCTGGGTGGACGAGGACGAACACGGCGCGCCGGTCGAGTACCGCGACATCTGCCCGCTCAACGACGACCCGCAGGCCGAGCCCCTCGAGGCGCTGGCTGAAGAGGACTGCTGGTCAATCGGCCCGTACGAGTCGGGGCTCCAGCGCCTCCAGCATGCCGTCGACGGCGGGGCGCTGAAGCGCGTGCGGCTTCGGGATCTATTCCGGAAAGCGGGAGGCTCGCCTCCCTGACGTGCGCGCGGGAGAGGACGCGGCACACGTGCTCGCGATCCTCCCTACCGTCGAGGCATGGAGCCGCTTCGCACCATCGATCTGGAGGCACAGGTCGCCATCCGTCGTTGCCACGAAGACGACCTCCCCGCGCTCGAATGGTTCGGCCTCTTCTCCGATCACCGTGCTCTCATCCGCGAAGCCTTCGAACGACAGCAACGCGGCGAGGTGCAGATGCTCGTCGCGGACCTGCAGGGCTTTCCCATCGGACAGATCTGGATCGACTTCACCCGGAAGGCAGAGGAGTCGGTCGGCATCCTGTGGGCGTTTCGAACCCTCGACCCATTCCAGGGCCTGGGCGTCGGGCGCACGCTGCTCCGGACCGCCGAAGCGGAGCTCGAGAAGGCGGGGTTGAAGTACGCGGAGATCGCCGCGCGGTTCGACAACCTGCCCGCTCGTCAGCTCTATGAGCGCCGCGGGTATGAGCTGGTCGGCGAGGAAGCCGAGACCTTCTCCTACTACCGGCCGGACGGGGCGACGGTAACCGAGACATCCGAACACTGGCTCCTGCGCAAACCGGTCACTGTCCACTGAAGCAGCCCGGCCGGGCTCCCACCCGGGGCGAACGGTTCCTACCCTCCGCCGCGTGGAGGTTCTCTCACCTGAACCCGAGCGGTTGCCGCCGGCCGCGGCGATGGCCCTGCCCGCCTGCAGCGTGATCCTCGCCGCGCACCCGGACGACGAGACGATCGGCGCCGGCGGGCTGCTGTGCACGGGCCGCGGGTGTCGGGTCTTCCACCTCACCAGCGGCGCGCCCTCGAACCCGTCGCTCTGGCCCCCGGGCCTGAAGGTGACCCGTGACGAGTACGCCCAGCTCCGCCGCGCCGAGGCCGAAGCCGCGCTCGGCTACGCGGAGATTCCACCGGATCGGATCCACCTGCTCGGCGGCGAGGACCCGTCGTCGATCCTGGACGCCGTCTCGCTGACCCTCAGGACCGCGGGCCTGCTGGCGCGTTTCCACCCGCCGGTCCTGGTCACGCACGCCTACGAAGGTGGCCACCCGGATCACGACACCGCGGCCCTGGTGGCGCACGCAGCAGTGGCGTTGCTCGAGCGGGAGGGCTCCCCCGTCCCGAAGCTGATGGAGATGACCGCGTACCATGCCCGGGACGGAGCGTTCGTGGCGGGCGAGTTCCTCAACGAGAACGCAACGATCTCGATGGTCCGGGTGCTGTCCGAGGACGAGCTCGATCGGAAGCAGCGGATGTTCGAATCCTACCGCTCGCAGATGGCGGTGCTCTCGGCGTTTCCGCTGGAGAGCGAACGCTTCCGCAACGCGCTCCGCTATCGGTTCGACCAACCGCCGCACCCGGGGAAGCTCTGGTACGAGCTCCAGGGGTGGATGCTCGGCGGGGAGTGGCGGGCGTGGGCGCGCACCGCGCTGCAGCGCCTCGAGCTGGGAGCCGACGCATGGCTCTGACCGTCGTCAGCGTTGCGTATCCGCTCGCGCCCGTCGGATTGGATGCGGTGGGTGGCGCCGAACAGGTGCTGGGGTCGATCGACCGTGCGCTGGTGCGGGCCGGGCACCGCTCCATCGTGGTGGGCTGCGAAGGCTCACGTGTCGCCGGCGAGCTCGCTGTGATTCCGCGCCGCGACGGCCCCCTCACCGAGGAGGTCCGACGCGCAGCCCAGGCCGACGTGCGAGGCATCCTGGAGGAGGTCCTCCGGCGCGAGCGTCCCGACGTGGTGCACTTCCACGGGATCGACTTCGCCCGCTGTCTCCCTCAGCGCTGCGCCCCGACGGTGGCCACGCTCCACCTGCCGCCCGGCTGGTATCCGCCCGAGGTCTTCACCCTCCCCTCGCGCGGCGTGCTGCTCCAGTGCGTCTCCGAATCACAGCGCCAGGCCTGCCCCGCGGGCGCGGAGATCGGCGCGGTGATCCCCAACGGCGTCCCGCTCGACGCGCTGGTCCCGGGAGAACGACGCAGGCGCCGCACCCTGGTGGCGCTGGGCCGGGTCTGTCCCGAGAAGGGATTCCACCACGCCCTCGACGCCGCCCACCGCGCAGGCGCTTCGCTGCTCATCGCAGGCCAGGTCTTCGGATACGAGACCCACGAACGCTGCTTCCGAGACGAGATCCTCCCCCGGCTCGACGGCCGGCGGAGGTTCATCGGCCCCGTGGGCCTCGAGCGCAAGCGCCGCCTCCTCGCGGGCGCGCGGGGCCTGCTGGTGCCGAGCCTCGCGCCGGAGACGAGCTCGCTCGTCGCGATGGAGGCGCTCGCGTGCGGAACGCCGGTGATCGCCTTCCGCGCCGGCGCGCTGCCGGAGATCGTCGAGCACGGCGTCACCGGGTTCCTCGTCGACGATGCCCGCGAGATGGCCGAGGCGATCGCCCGGCTCGACGAGCTCGATCCGGCGGAGTGCCGTCGCGCCGCCGAACGGCGCTTCTCCGCTGCGCTCATGACCGATCGGTATCTGGCGCTGTACCAGCGCCTCACCCGCCGAAGAGGGGAAAGGCTACTTTGTTGAACGCGAGTGGAACCTTACTGAAACACGCCACGCGCCCGGAGGAACTGGAGGCGCTTCGCCCCGCGTGGCTCGAGCTGTGGCAGCAGGACACACGCGCCACCGCGTTCATGCACCCGGATTGGGTGCTGCCGTGGTGCCGGCACTTCGGTCGCGATCGCATCGAGGCCTTCAGTGTCTGGCGCGGGAACAGGCTGGTCGGACTCGCCCCGATGGAGATCTGGCCCGAGGAGAACGGGCGCCTGCTGAAGCTGCTCGGCAGCGGCATCAGCGATCAACTCGACGTCCTCACCGCACCTGAATACGACGCGGAGGTTCGGGAAGCGCTGGTCGCGCAGTTCCAGCAGTCCGCCGGCAGTTGGGACCTCTGCCTCCTCGAGCCGCTGGGTGACCAGTCGCTCTGGGCGGGCGACGGGCGCTCTCGCCGGATCGACGTCTCACCTGCGCTGGAGCTGCCCTCGCATGTCGAGGAGCTCTCCTCGGTCGTTCCACCGCACCTGCTGTCGAACGTGCGCGCCGCGCGACGGCGACTCGAGCGCACCGCGCCGCTCCGTTCGGCGACCGCCACGCCGCGAGAGGTCGACGGGTGGATGAGCGCGCTGTTCGAGCTTCACCGGGCGCGTTGGCGACAGCGCGGAGAAGGCGGCGTGCTCGAAGAGCCGAGCGTGCTCGCGTTCCACCGAGACATCTCCCGGCGCCTCGCCGACGCTGGCGTGCTGCGGCTCCACGCGCTGTTCCATGGGGAGCGGCTCTTCGCGGTGCTCTACGCCTTCGCGGCGCACGGACGGGTCCACTACTACCTGAGCGGCTTCGACCCAGCGTACGAGAAGTCCAGCCCCGGCTCGTTGATCGTGGCCGCGGCGCTCGAAGAGGCCATTGCCCGAGGTGATCGCGTGTTCGACTTCCTGCGCGGCGGCGAGCCCTACAAGTACGCGTGGGGCGCGCGCGACCGTCCGCTCTGGCAACGCGTGGTGGAGGTGAGGACATGAGCACCCGGACCCGGCTCGGCGTGCGCTGGACGATGGGCGATGTGGACCCGCGCGGGTTCGAGGCGCTGCGCCTGTCGATTCAAGGGGCGTGGAGGCTGTTCGGGCCGGCCGCCGACTACGCCGTCTGCGTCAACACGCTCCCGGTCTCGGTGGTGCGCGCGCACGTGGGGCCGACGCCGATGCCGGTGCGCTGGATCCAGGCGGACGGCCAGCTCCCGGCGTGGCTTCGCGCGCGGTTCGACGACGGGCTCGGCGAAGGCATGGCGTGGAAGTTCGCGCCGGTGCGGGCCTTCCCGGACAAGCACGAGCTCTCGCTCGACAACGACTGCATCCTCTGGGGAATCCCGCACGCGCTGCTCGCCTGGCTGGAGGGCGTGCGTCCGTCGTTCCTGGTTGCGGAGGACGTACGCGCCTGCTTCGGTCAGTTCTCGTCGCTGTGCGGGGATGCGCCGCGGAACCTTGGCATCCGGGGGTTGCCGCCGGGGTTCGATCTCGAGATGGCCCTCCAGAGGCTGCTCGCCGACTTCCCGGAGCCACTCAGCTCCGAGCTCGACGAGCAGGGCATGCAGCTCGCGGCCCTCTACCAGAATGGCCCCGTGCACGTGGTGCGCGTGGACGACGTCACGATCTGCTCGCCCTTCTTTCCGCACCACCAACACCTCGGGCGCTGCGGGGCGCACTTCGTCGGACTGAACGCGCGCGAGCTCCCCTGGCGGTACTACGATCGACCGGCCACGGCGTGCGTCGACGAGCACTGGCGGGGACACTTTCCGGAGCTGCGGCGCCGGGTCGTCCTGCCCGACGAAGAGGCGCTCACAAGTATCTGACGGGGCTTTGGCGGCGAGCGAGCGAGCGCCGCTGCGCGCGGACGAATGCCGGGCGGTCGCCTGGAACATCGCCCGAGCGGCGCGGCGAATGATATGGATGTGCTGTCTGTAGGGCTCGAGATCGTAGGCGAGAGGAGGAGTCCATGAGCACGAACGAAATCCTGGTGTGGGGCATCGTCGGGCTGACCTTGATGGTCCTCCTGCTGATGGGCCCCGGGATGTGGAGCTCCCACAGCGACGCGATACTGGAGAAGCCGCTGCGCTGGCTCAGGGAGCGGCGCGGGAAGTCCGGGCAGCAGAAGAAATCCTGATCACCGGGTGACCCTCAGCCCCTGGCCAGCAGGTTCATGGCGTCGCGGTAGCCGTGGAGGGTTCCCACGTCGACGTAGGCCTCTCCTGCGCGGATGCCGACCGCCTCTCCGCCGCACGCGAGCCACGCGTTCACCAGCGTTCCCATGTACTCGTCGCGCCGGTCGCGCTCGAGCCAGAGCTCGTGGAGCTGCTGGAGCAGGCCGCCGGTCAGCTTGAACGCGCCCCAGATCCAGTGGGTGGAGGGGCTCGGCGTCTTCACCTGGATCTCCTTCACCCTGCCCCGCTCGTCGGTGACGACGGCGTCGAACACCTCCGGGTTTTCCACCGGGAAGAGCAGGAACGAGAGCGCGTCGTCGGGCAGGTGGCGGAGCGCGTCCTCCGGAAACCACACGGTATCGGGCAAGCCGACCAGCACCTGCTCGTCGCGGGAGATCACCGGGAGCGCGCGGAAGATGGCATCACACAGCCCGCGAGGCTCCGGCTGGACCACGTAGGCCATGTGCGCCTGCTCGATGGACCCGCCGTAGTACTCCATGATGTCGCTCTTCCCGGACGAGATGACCATGCAGATCTTCTTCGCCCCGCCGAGGATCATCCGCTCGATCAGGTACTCGCTCACGGCCTTCGGGCGCTCGACCCCGTCGGTGCGTCGCCCGCCCACGGGCAGCAGCTCCTTGGAGAACGCCAACGGCTGGATGCGGCTCCCTCGCCCTGCGGCCGGAATGATCCCCCACATGCGCCACCCCCACTGCTACGGGTTCACGGTCAGCCCTCGTCCGTGTGTTGCGTCGGACAGCGCCGCGCTCTCGAGCAGATCCACCAGCTCTCGCGCGCGGTGACGGGCCGTGTGCTCGGACAGTGTCCGCTCGCGCGCCGCGTCCCGGATCCGCTGAAGCTCTGCATCGCTGAGCGAGAGCGCATCCATCACGTCGTCGGTGGTCCGGGCGATCAGGATCTCGATACCCGGACGGAAGAAGGCGTCCAGGCCTTCGAACCAGTCGCTCACCAGCGGCACGTTGCAGGCTGCGGCCTCGAAGAGCCGTCCCGACGGACACCAGCCCATCCGCGCCATCGACTCACGGGTGACGTTCAACGTGAGCCGGGACGACGAGAAGAACGCCGGGTGCGCCGGCGGCGGGACGTGCTCGCGGTACCAGAGGTTCGGTCCCCACGGGAAGTCGCGCGGATACTGCGCACCGCCGATGAGGAAGCGCAGGTCGGAACGTCGCCGCGCGGGCTCGAGGAAGTACTTCTCCACCGCAGCCTGACGATCGGCTGCCCACGTCCCCAGATAGGAGAAATCGCTGCGCAGCTCCTCCACCGGCGTGACCGGGTGGTGCGCTTCCGGGTCTACGCTCCCGTACAGCGGCGCGACCTGACGCGCGCCCAGCAGCGCCTGGATCTTCTCCAGCGCCACGCCGCCGGTGTAGCTGAGCACCAGGTCGAAGCCCGCCAGCCCCTCCGGGCCGATGTACGCGACCTCCCGGCCGGCCTCGAGGTTGGCGAGCGTGACCGGCGCGTCCAGATCGTAGAACGCCCGGACCGGCGCGCCTGATTCGAGCACCCGGCGCGTCGCCTCGGCAGCGTCGGGACAGTAGGAGGTGACCATCGCCGCGTCTGCCCGCCGCAGCTCGGTGCGCGCGCGCGGGAGGATGTCGTCCCAGCTCTGGTACAGGACGATGTCGCAGCCGGGGAGCGCGTAGAGATCGCGGTGCTTCGCATAGTACGGCACGTCGCGTTCGAAGAAGACGACCTGGTGACCGTCGCGCCCGAGCGACCGGATCAGGGCGCGCCAGAGCGTGGCGTGCCCATTCCCCCACGACGAGCTCACCGTCAGCCCGAAGATGACGATCCTCATGCGACGTTCACCCCGGCCAGCTCGCGGAGGGCCGAGAACAGCACCTGCTCCTGGCGAAACAGGTCGTGCTGTGGGTCCATGCCAGGCGCGCTCATCGGGCTCTTGAAGAAGAAGCCCAGCCACTCCTGCATGCCCGACCGGCCGGCGCGATGCGCGGCGTCGAGCAGCAGGGCCAGATCCAGCACGATCGGCGCTGCGAGGATCGAATCCCGGCAGAGGAAGTTCAGCTTGAGCTGCATCGGATAGCCCAGCCAGCCGAACAGGTCGATGTTGTCCCACGCCTCCTTGGCGTCGCCCCGCGGCGGGTAGTACTCGATCCGGACCTTGTGGAAGAGCTCACCGTAGAGCGCCGGAGACTCGGACGCTTTCAGGAGCTGCTCGAGCACGCTCCGCTTGGTCAGCTCCTTCGACCGGAACGCCTCCGGATCGTCGAGCACCTCGCCGTCGCGGTTGCCGAGGATGTTGGTGGAGAACCAGCCGCGGACGCCGAGCCGCCGCGCCTTCAACGCCGGCGCGATGACCGTCTTCATCATCGTCTGCCCGGTCTTGAAGTCCTTGCCCGCGATCGGCACGCCCAGCTCCCGGGACAGCGCGTCTGCCGCGGCGAAGTCCACCGCGAGGTTGGGCGAGCCGTTGGCGAACGGGATCCCTTCGCGCACACAGGCCCACGCGTACATCTGGCTGGGCGTGATCGCCGGGTCGTCCCGGTGCAGGCCCGCCTCGAAGCTGGCGACCGTGGCGTGGACCGGCCCCGGACGCGTGTGGACCTCGGTCGAGCCGCACCACACCGCGACGCCGCGCTCGCACTCACGCCGCTTCATGAAGGTGCGGATGTCCTCGCGCAGCTGCTCGACCAGCTCCGCCTTCGTAGCGCCCTGCTTCACCCACGTGCCGTTCAGCCGCCGGACGTACTCGGGGGAGAACACCCCCTTCATCGGCCGGATCCGCTCCAGCTCGTCGCGCACCTGCTCGAGGTGCTTCGGCTCGAGCACCTTCGCGTTCGTCGCCGAATCCCACGCGTTGTCCGGGAAGATGTCCCAGGCGCCGAACTCGAGCTCCTCCAGCTTCGCCAGCGAGAGGAGCTTTCCCGCCTCCCCCATCTGCGTGAGAGAGCCGACCGGCGGCGCCAGCCCCTTCCTCGCCAGCAGGACCCCGGCGATGGTGGTGGTGGCGACGGCCCCCAGTCCGGGCAGCAGGACCGCCAGCCGCCCTTGCGGGGATCGCCCGACATGTCTGGTCACGTGTACTCCCCTTCTCCCGGCGCACGGGCCCTTGCTCGCAAGGATGCATGGGCATCCCCCGAGGCGATGACCACTGCCGCTGCTCATCACTCCAATGCGTCTGTGGGTCCACTGGCCCTGAACGTTGGGGTGCCTACCGTTGTCGCCACCTCGAAGTTGGGGAGGCTCCATGGTGCAGAAGTGGACTGCGCAGCAGATCGAAGAGCAGGTGCGAGCGCTGGGGCAGTGGTTCCACAACCTGGACCTGAATGGGGTGCAGACCGCTCCCCAGCACTTCCTCGGCGACTTCCCCCGGGTGTTCTGGCGCTACATCGAAGGCGCCGTGCCCGATCTGCGGGGCAAGTCGGTGCTGGATGTCGGGTGCAACGGCGGCTTCTACTCCATCGAGGCGAAGAAGCGCGGCGCGCGACGGGTGGTGGGCATCGACGTCGATGATCGCTACCTGAACCAGGCGCGGTTCGCCGCCGAAGTCCTCGGGTTTCCCGACATCGAGTTCCGCAGGATGACGGTCTACGACGTCGCGGAGCTGGGCGAGAGGTTCGACGTCGTCATCTTCATGGGCGTGCTCTACCACCTGCGTCACCCGCTGCTGGCGCTGGACCTGCTGCACGACCATGTCGTCGGCGATCTCATGCTGTTCCAGACGATGATCCGCGGCGGCCTCGGCGTGCAGGAATGGGACGACGACTACGCGTTCCATGACGAGGACCAATTCGAAAGCCGCAACTGGCCGAAGCTGCACTTCATCGAGAAGAACTACTCTGGAGACCCCTCCAACTGGTGGGTCCCGAACAGGGCCGCGGTGGAGGCGATGTTGAGGTCCTCCGGATTCGCGATGGTCGACCACCCTCACACGGAGGTCTTCATCTGCCGCCGTGTGGAGAAGGACGCCGAGGGAGAGGACACCGGAGCCATCTACCCGGCACGCGGACGGGAGGACTGACCCGATGATCGAAGCCGTGATGCTCTGGAACGAGCCCAACAACAAGTCGCACTGGGACTTCGAGATCGACAAGGACTGGAAGATCTTCAGCGACATGGTGCGCCTGGCCGGCGAAGCCGTGCGCGCCGAGAACAGCACGATCCCCCGCGTCATGGGCGGCATCTCCCCGATCGATCCCCTGTTCGTGCAGAGGATGGAGCACCAGGGCGGTCTGAAGGAGGTCGACGTCATCGCGGTGCACGGCTTCCCGCTCGACTGGAACCACTGGCAGCTCCACGAGTGGCCGGACAAGCTCGCGGAGATCCGCGCGGTGACGAAGCTCCCGATCTGGGTGTCGGAGGTGGGCGTCTCGACCTTCGGCGCCGAGGAGGTTCAGGAGTTCGGACTCCGACGCACCGCCGAGCTGCTCCAGGGGCAGGCGGAGCGGATCCACTGGTACAGCCTGTACGATCTCCCCAAGGCGTGGCCCGCCACCACCCGGCACCGCGAAGCAGAGGGCTCCTCGTACTACCGCCACTTCTACATGGGGCTGCTCACCGAGCACGGCGAGCCGAAGAAGGCGCTGCGCCACTTCGCCGACTACACACCGCAGATGGGCATCTGCCAGTGGTTCCACTTCGAGGACCACCGACTCGACGACGCCGTGTCGTGGCTGAAGAAGATGGGCGTGAAGAAGCTCCGCACCGGGTTGTCCTGGGCGGACAGCCATCGCCCCAACTGGGAGCGCTGGTTCGACACCCAGATGAAGAAGCTCGACGACTTCGACGTGACGCTGACCTACTGCTTCACGCCTGAGAGCCGCGGGATCGAGCCCCATCACACCAGCCCTCCCCGGCACATCGAGGAGTACGCGGAGTTCTGCGCGCGGATGACCCGGCGCTACTGCTCCTGAGATCCGGTCATGAAGATCGCGAACATCAGGAAGGCTCGAAGCTGGTTCGACGTGCTGTTGACCGCCCGGACGACGCAGGTTGCGACGATGCGCCTGGAGTCAGGCGGCGCCAGCGGCGAGTCCCTCAACACGCATCGCGAGAGCGATCAGGTCCTGCTGGTACTCGAGGGCGAGGTGGACGCGGAGATTGGCGGCGAACAACGGCACCTGAAGGCAGGTGACGTGGTGATCGTCCCGGCCGGAACGCCGCACCGCTTCAGCAACGCGGGCTCCCAGACCGCTCTCACCTTCAACGTCTACGGGCCTCCCGCGTATCCGGAATGACCGGACGTCAGAGCTCGCGCGTCATCTCGACCATCGTCGGCCGCCAGCCTTGCTTCGCGAAGAAGCGCTGCGCAGCTTCGTTCTTCGCCGCAGTGTGGAGCACGATCCGAGGCACCCCCAGCGCCTTGAACCGCTCGATGGTCTCGAGCACGAGCTTCTCGCCCACGCCATGGCAGCGCGCCTCGGCATCCACCCAGAGGTCATGAAACCCGCCGTGTGGATCGACGAGCATGTTCCAATCGCGCCCTTCCGCGCGCCCGTAGGCGTAGCCCACGACCCTGGCTTCGAGTTCGGCCACGAGCACCACGGCTTTCTTGTTCTCTGCCTCGCGCGAGAGCCATGAGCGGTAGCCGTCTTCGAGACTCTCGGCGAGCATGAAGCGTTGCTCGTCCCAGGCGTGGTGCAGGCGTGCGAGCGCAGCGCCCATGCGGCCCAGGTCATCGGCATCGGACGGTCGTGCAGGTCGAACTGTGACGGTCATGTTCTCCGCCTTCGTAGGGTGCGGAAGGTGATGCTGCCACCTGTTCCGCACGATGGCCGACAGCAGAAACGCCGAACCGTGTTCCACCAGAATCACGTCAGTGGCTCGGCCGCTGCTGCCTTCGCGAAACCGGAGATTGCAGGCGTCGGCGCGGCAGAAGTGCGTTCAATCTGTGCGCACAGCCGGTGGGGATGAGCGCCCAGCGCACGCGTTGAAGGTCGGTCATCATGCGTAAGCCAGCGAAATCACTGGCACGCGAACGCCACCTCGCTCCGGATCGCCCGACCGCTGAATCTGATCCGAGATCTGACCAGATCGGCCGGCTGCGCTCCGGACGGGGAGCCTCGAACTCAGAGCCGTGGGCGGGGACCAGGCGAGCGCGCCAGCGCAGACATCGACGCGCCGGTCGGGCAAGGTGGTGACCGATGGACAACCTCACGCACGGACTGCTCGGGCTCGCGATCGGCGCCGTTCGCCGGCCCGAGGGTGATGCTCGGGCGGGGCGACGACTCTCAGCCACCGATCGGGCTGTGCTCGTCGCCAGCACGCTCGCGGCGGAGCTCCCGGACCTCGACGGGCTGTGGCCCATGCCCAACGCGATCCTTGGCGCGGTCGAGGTCCACCGGGGGATCTCCCACTCGCTGCTCTTCACGCCGATCTGGGCGCTGGCCGCCACCGGGGTCGCCAGGCTGCTCTTCCGAGGTGCCCGCGCCGGTCCGCCGTTCGTGTTCGCCTGGTTCGCCGTGCTCTTTGCGCATCTCGCGACGGATGCCTGGACCGGTTGGGGAACGCGCCTGCTGCTCCCCTTCTCCGACCTTCGGCTGAGCTGGGACTGGACGATGGTGTTGGACCCGCTGTTCACGGCGCCGCTGCTGCTCGCCGCGATCGCCGCGCTGATCTGGCGCGCCAGGTGGCGGCCGGTCGTGCTCGCCGGGCTGCTGATCTCGACGACGTACCTCGGTGCGCGGGTAGCGGCGAAGCAGCACCTCGACAGCACGGTGGCGAGGCAACATCCAGACGCCGAGCACATCGCGGTCTTCCCCGACTGGTTCGGGCTCACGGAGTGGCGCTACGTGGCGACGTACCCGGAGCGCTACATCGCGGGGACCGTCGCGCTCGGCGAGGCGCCGCGAGTCCGGGCGACCCATGCCCGCGGCTCGGCGCTGCCCGATCGGATGATGCAGGTCCCAACGGTGCGGGAGGCGGTGTCGTGGGCCCGCTTCCCGATCGTGACGCAGACCCGGCGTGCGTCCGGCGGCGACGAGATCCGCGTCTCCGATCTGCGATACCACCTGAAGGGAGAGCCGACGCTGTCGATGGAGATCGAGCTCGACGACGCGCTCGAGGTGAAGCGAGCGGACATGGTGCGCCCCACCGACCCGCGGAAGCTGCTCGACCGTTGGCGCGACGATTGACGCGGGCTCAGCGCGCGCCGAGCTTCGACCAGGCGATGTCCCGGACATCCTCGACCGAGGGCAGCCCCCACTTCGGTCGATGGGCCGTGGACCACCGCGCGCACCACTCGACGTAGCGGACCTGTTGCGCCTCGCTGAGCGACACGACCGGGCGGCGGATCTTCATCAGCCGGAGCGCGTCGAGGGGCGGATGTCCGCTGTCCACGAGCACGCAGAGCCCGACCAGCGCGCTGCGTCCGATGCCGTGCTCGCAGTGGATGAACACGCGGTGGCCTCGTGTCAGGCGCTCGCGGACCCAGACCACGCCGGTGTCGAGCTGCTCGATCGGGACACCCGTCGTGTCCAGAGTGGGCAGGTGCAGCAGCTCCATCCCGTGCCGCCGAAGAACCTCCGGGTCGTCACAGTACTCGAGGCGGACGTCGACCACCGACTGAACACGGTGCGCTCTCGCGAGTTCGCCTGCCAGCTCCATGGGATAGCGCGCGCCTACGGCCAGGTCGTCGCGGATCCAGTGAAGGTCGAGCATGGTTCTTCTCTGCCACGTTCCTCCCCGAGGTGCACCCCGCGAAAGCCGCCGGGCACGCGATCCGACACCCTGCCGACAGGCTCCTGCCAGCGATCGAATCTGGGTGGCCCGTAGTGCAAATCAAACGCACCGACGCCTCCCCGCGAACGCGGCGTAGCCCGCAATCATCAGCAGGCTGAACAGGAAGGTGACCCCGAAGGTCCGGGGATGCGCTGTCGGATTCATCAGGGGATCGACCACGTCCGCGACGAGCTGCTCGGGTCGGGTGACCACGTCCCAGCTGTTCCACCTCGGGAAGCGACCCAGATAGATCCCGAACCCGGTGAGCAGAGAGACCGCTCCCACGAAGATCCATCCCGCGGCGCGCCCCAGCCACGCCTCGAAGCGGGCGTGGACTGCGGTAAGCGAGAGGAACCCGAGCAGACATCCCGTCCACGCGAACACGAACAGCAGCGCCGAATCGAACCACAGCGGCACCCCGGGTCGGGCTCGCAGGTGCAGCAGATCGGTCACCAGGTAGGGCGCGTTCGGCAGGAACACGAGCCAGGTACAGAACAGCGGCGCCAGCTTCCAGCCCTCCCAGCGCCTCGAAGGGATCGCCGCGAGCGGTACGGCGACGCACCAGGGCACCCAGGCGAGCAAGAGATTCCACACCAGGAAGAGCCACGCGGGCTGACCCGTGTACATCCACCGGGCGACGATCAGACCGAGCCCGAGGGCAGAACACAGCAGCGCCGGTACCAGCCCGAGGTCGAACATCGTGCGGAGCACGGACGGCCCTGCGGGGGATCTGCCACTTCTCGAAGAAGCGAGCGCGGCCCGTTGGCCACGCTCGCTGTGCATCTCACGGTCGTTCATCCATCGCTCCTCCGGGGAGTCCCGGAGGGAGCAAGAGACGGACCACCGGCCCGGTCAGTCGACCGAGGTCATCCACCCGAAGGTGTCCGGCAGGGTGCCACGCTGGACGCCGGTCACGGTGTCGTAGAGACGCTGGGCGATTTCGCCGAACGTCCCATCCCCGACCTTGAGCGTGCCCTCGGCGAACCCGAGCTCGTTCACGGGCGAGATCACCGCCGCGGTGCCCGTCCCGAACACCTCGTTCAGGCGTCCGGCGGCGTGGGCCTCGCGCAGCTCGTCGACCGAGACGCGCCGCTCCTTGACGGGAACGCCCCAGGCGCGGAGGAGCTGCAGCACCGAAGCGCGCGTCATGCCGCCGAGCAGGGTGCCGTCATCCAGGGGCGGCGTGATGACCTCGTCGCCGATCCGCACGAAGAGGTTCATCGTGCCGACTTCCTCGATGTACCGGCGCTCGCGGGCGTCGAGCCACAGGACCTGCGAGTAGCCGCGCTGCTTTGCCTCGGTGGCAGCGAGGAGGGACGCAGCGTAGTTCGCACCCGCCTTCACCGCGCCCAGGCCGCCCTGCGGAGCGCGCACGTACTTCTGCTCGACCCAGATCTTCACCGCGGACTGACCGCCGGAATAGTACGCGCCGACAGGCGAGCAGATGACGAAGAACAGGTAACGCTCCGCCGGGCGCACGCCCAGGAAGCCCTCGGTCGCGATGATGGTCGGCCGGAGGTACAGCGCGGTTCCGGGCGAAGTCGGCACCCACCGCTTCTCGATCCGGAGCAGCTCCAGGATCCCTTCGCGGGCCAGCTCGACAGGGACGGCCGGGATGCACAGCCGCGGAGCGCCAGACGCCAGGCGCTTGCAGTGGTCGTCGAGGCGGAAGACCTTCACGCTGCCATCCACGGTGCGGAACGCCTTCATGCCCTCGAAGAGGGCCTGCCCGTAGTGCAGCACCGCCGCCGCGGGATCGAGCTGCAGCGGCCCGTAGGGAACGACGCGCCCGCCGTGCCAGCCGGCGCCGGACGCGTACTCCATCTGCAGCATGTGGTCGGAGAAGTGCTTGCCGAACTGCAGCTCCGACTCAGGAGGCAGGGGCTTCTCCTGCGCAGCTCGCACCACTTCGATCAGGGCTCCCGATGACTTCGCCACGCTCTTACCTCCGGTAGTCACGGCCATACGTGCATTGCGCGCGCTTTCACGTCAACCGCATTGATCACGCGAGCCGCCGCACGACTGCCGACTATCATCCGCGCATGGAACGGTCGAGGTGGGGAACGTGGGCACCAGTCCTCATCCTGATGGGCCTGGTCGCCCTGTCGGGCCTGGCCTCGTTCGAGGCGCTGGGCCGCCTCAACGCCCCTTCTCTCTACTCCAACCGGGCCGCTCCCCCGGGCCGCGCCTTCACCGTCCGCCGCCCCGTGCTGCTCATCGTCCTCGACGGGCTGCGCGATGACGCCGCCCGCTCCATGCCGACTCTTCAACGCATGGCGCAACGCGGCGCGTCTGCTCGGCTGGTCGCTGGGGTTCCAACCTTCTCCGCCGCCGGTTACGTCACCCTCCTCACCGGGACGACGCCGTTCGCGTCCGGCCGCCGCACCAACATGCGCCTGTTCCCGGCAGCGGTGGACGCGGTGCCCACGCAGCTCAGGTCCGCAGGCCGGACCGCCCGCGTCCTCTCCGACGAGGTGGATTGGTGGCGGACGCTGCTCCCGGAGGCCTTCTCGGAGGTCACGGTGCTGCCGCCCGCGGAGCTCATCGGGCGCGCGGAGGCGTGGATGGCGGCTTCGGACCTGCTGGTGGTCCACCTCTGCGGCATCGATGCGGCCGGTCACACCGACGGCGCGGGCTCGGCGGCCTATCGCGACGCGGTCCGGGCAGCGGACGCGCAGGTCGCGAGGCTCCTCGCGCGCTGGGGGGATCGGGGCGTGGTGACGGTGGTTTCGGACCATGGCCACACGCTTGGCGGCGGCCACGGCGGCGCAGAGGAAGAGGTGCGAAACACCTGGTGGGTGGCGTCGGGTCCGGGCGTGGCACCACACACGGAGGAGGTCGTGCCCTCGACGGACGTCGCGCCCACGCTCGCGGCGTGGCTGGGAGCGCCACCGCCTGCCCATGCCGAGGGGAGCACCCTGGTCGAGTGGATCGATGCCCCGCCCACTGTGCGCGAACAGCTTCGGAACCAGGA
>JBAWAM010000436.1:0-1840 GCA_049589315.1 Myxococcaceae bacterium | reverse complement strand
GTCGCGGTGAAGGTCCACGCCGAGCCGCTCGACGACCCGGACCGACTCTACGATCCGGCGGTGCACGTGCACCTGTTCACCGGGGACGTCTCCTCGGGGTTCGTGGACCCCAGCGCGATCGCGGTGCTCTCGGACGAGGACATCTTCGGGGCCCGGGGGCCTCGTCGGCGGGTGCGCGTTCGCCGCGCCGGGAACAAGGCCGACGCCTTCGCCGCGAGCTTCGGGGACCTCAAGGACGGCGACCTCGTCGTGCACACGGACTTCGGCGTGTGTCGCTACGCGGGCTTGACGAAGATGGAGGTGCAGGGCGTCCCCGGCGACTTCCTCGTCCTCGAGTTCGCGGGCCGCGACAAGGTCTATCTGCCGGTGAGCCGGATGCGGCTCATCCAGAAGTTCACCGGCGGCGATCCCGACAAGGTCGCGCTCGACAAGCTCGGCGGCACGTCCTGGGAGAAGACGAAGAAGAAGGTCAAGGAGCAGCTGCTCAAGATGGCGGCGGAGCTCCTCAAGCTCTACGCGGCGCGGCGGGCCCACCCGGGCACGAAGTTCTCGCCGCCGGACCGCTACTTCCGCCAGTTCGAGGCGGACTTCGCCTTCAACGAGACGCCGGATCAGGAGAAGGCGATCAACGACGTCATCGCCGACATGCAGAAGACGGAGCCGATGGACCGGCTGGTCTGCGGTGACGTGGGCTACGGCAAGACCGAGGTCGCCATGCGCGCGGCCTTCAAGGCGGTGCTCGACCGCAAGCAGGTCGCGGTGCTGGTGCCCACGACGGTGCTGGCGCAGCAGCACTACAACACGTTCAAGAAGCGCTTCGACGGCTACCCCGTGAACATCGACGTGGTGTCGGGCATGCGCAAGCCGGGCGAGGTCCGCGACGTGCTTCGCAAGGCGAAGGACGGCAAGGTCGACATCCTCATCGGCACGCACAAGCTGCTCGGCGGCGAGGTGGGGTACAAGGATCTGGGCCTGCTGATCGTCGACGAAGAGCAGCGCTTCGGCGTGAAGCAGAAGGAGCAGATCAAGCGCTTCCGCTCGCAGGTCGACGTGCTCACGCTGTCGGCGACGCCCATCCCCCGCACGCTCAACATGGCCATGTCGGGGATCCGCGACATGAGCATCATCGCTACCCCGCCGCAGGACCGCCGCGCGATCCGCACCTTCGTCGTCAAGTTCGACGCGGCGCAGATCCGCGAGGCGATCCTCCGCGAGGTCCAGCGCGGCGGTCAGGTCTTCTTCGTCCACAACCGCGTGCAGTCGATTCACTCGATGGAGAAGTTCCTGAAGGAGCTGATCCCGGAGGTGTCGATCGGCGTCGCGCACGGGCAGATGGGCGAGGGTCAGCTCGAGAAGGTCATGGCGCAGTTCGTGGACAAGACGTTCCAGGTCCTGCTGTCGACCTCGATCATCGAGAGCGGCATCGACATCTCGTCGGCGAACACGATGATCGTGAACCGCGCGGATCACTTCGGGCTCGCGCAGCTCTATCAGCTCCGCGGTCGCGTGGGTCGGTCGCGCGAGCGCGCATATGCGTACCTGCTGCTGCCGGCGGGACGCACGGTGACCAAGGACGCTCAGCGCCGGCTCGAGGTGCTGCAGAACTTCACGGAGTTGGGCGCGGGGTTCTCGATCGCCTCGCACGATCTGGAGATCCGTGGCGCGGGCAACCTGCTCGGGCCGGACCAGTCGGGCGCCATCGCGGCGATCGGATTCGACCTGTACACGCAGCTCCTCGAGGAGGCGGTGGCGGAGATGCGCGGCGAGCCGCTCCGCGTGGAGATCGACCCGGAGGTCGCGCTGCCGGTCCCGGCGCTCATCCCCGACGACTACGTGCCCG